>CAYNFL010000036.1:0-11325 GCA_964396465.1 uncultured Christensenellaceae bacterium | reverse complement strand
AATAAGATAAATACAACAAGACCGGTTTGACAGCGAAATTTGAAAATATGAGAGGAGATATTTTATTATGAGTACGAAAAGAACTATTTGTTTTGTGATGGGGCTGGTAGCGTTCGCATTACAGATACCCGGCATGTTGATTGTATTCTCGAGTCCGGGCGGATGGAATTTTGCATCAGTTCTGCTGGCTGTTTTGATATTGGTTACAGCCGTATTTGCGATCATCGCGGCGATATTCTCGATAACCGGCTGCAAAAAAGCCCCGTCCATGTTCGTCTGCGGAGGAATCGGGGGCGTTCTGGCGTTAGCGCTGACGGTATTTTTGCTTTTGTCCATAGAGCTTATCGTGATAACGGGAGCATTAAGCGTAATCGTACTGTTCGTTTCCGCAAAGGTTGTTTTAACGGGAAAAGAGTCGTGAACCAATGGATATTACGCTCCATCCCGGGTTCTAAGGCTGCGGCGAAGCCGTACACGTCTGTTCCCGGTTTGATCGTGGCCATTGGGCTTGTGACTTGCCTGCTGTACAGGGATGCTGCTTTATCCTCTTTGCCGCCCACGCGCTTAAAAACAGCATACGTACGTCACTACCGCCGCGCAGTTCTTCGCAGTAACGCACACCATTGCAATCCGGTAGCAACACGTCGAGCAGTATAAGGTCGGGCGAAAAGCACAGAAAGCACCGAAGTGAGTGCGTCGGCTGATGCAGAGACGGCCGAAGACGCGAGACGACAGAAGCTGTCGAAACGGCAGAGGATGAAGAGACGACGACGGAAGACACAGCAACTACCGAAGATGAAACGGCGACGGGAAGCGCTGATACTGAGGAATCGGCTGAAGTGTCGGAATCGGCAACGATAGCCAACTAATTGAATACTTTCATTGCGCGCCGAACGCGTACAAAAGGCGGCTGCAGAGATGCAGCCGCTTTTTGTATACAGTCGGCGATATGGCGCAGTACCCTGCAAAAAAGAGAAAGAAAATAATGTGGCGGATATGGAAGAATATCGGGTTTTAATGTTATAATATAGTGCCGCGAAACCAAATTCGCGTATATGATTGCACAATAACAGATTCGGAGGTGGTGGATTGAATGAGGTGCTTAAAGTGCGGTTGTGACAACGAAGATAACATGGCGTTTTGTAAAAACTGCGGGAATGTCATTGTACGGTTTTGCCCCAAATGCGGTGCGCCGGCAAAGGATGGTATTATATTTTGCGAAAGGTGCGGCGCGAACATACTTGAAACCAGCGCAAAGCAAAAGGCCGCGAAAACTTCATCAAGGAGTACGGCATTGATCATCATTGGCGCAATCGTTTTTATGGCTTTAATCGGGGTTGGCCTGTGGTTTGTCCTCGGGGGCGGCGGCGCCGAGACATCTTATTCCGGCTCGTCACGCTCTGAACGCGAGCGGGACGAGGAGGATGAGGACGCGCGGGAAGAAGCGTCCGTATCCGAGGAGGTATCGGCGCCAGCGACACCTCAGCTGACGCCCGTTCCTACGCCGGCGCCGACAGCAGAAATCGTACTGTTTGACGACATCGCGCTTGAAACCGAAATACGCGCCGCTATCGGTAAGCCACAGGGCGATGTATACCCTGCGGATATGCTGAAAATTAAAGAGCTCAATCTGGACAGCAAAGGCATCGTGAGCCTTGGTGCGCTTAAATATTGTACAAACCTTGAGAATCTTCACGCAGAGGAGAACAACATAACCGACTTATCGCCCCTTGCGGAGCTGTATTTTTTAAAGGAGTTGGTGCTGGACGATAACCAGATTGAGAATATCCGGCCGCTTGCGGGGCTGGTTAACCTTAATATGCTATGGCTGGGCGCCAACAAGATCAGCGATATTGACACGCTGTCCAACCTCACGAACCTTACATCGCTGAGCCTTCGGCGCAACAGCATTTCGGACTTTTACCCGCTGGCTCCGCTGACTCATCTTGAATATCTCAAGCTGTATAAATCGGGCATATCCGATATCCGGCCGCTTGCGGGCATGACGCGAATGAAAGAGCTGCACCTTACCTGGTGCCCGGTAAGCGATATCTCCCCGCTCTCCAATATGCGCGACCTTAAAACGCTGTATGTGTCGGGCTGCGGAACGCTCAGCGATATATCGCCCATATCCAATCTGACGTCTCTGGAATTGCTGAATTTGTCGATCAACAAGATTACCGATATCTCGCCGATAAGCAGCTGCACCAAGCTTAAAAAGCTCAACCTCGAAGAGAACAAGATTTGGGATATCTCACCGCTGTCGAAACTTGGCGATCTGACGACGCTGGATCTAAGCTCCAACCGCATCAGCGACCTTTCCGCGCTCAGCTATTGCCCGAATCTTGAGACACTCGACCTTGGCGCCAACGAGATCGAATCCGTCTGGCCGCTCAGCTATTGCAGCGGATTAAAAGAGTTGAACCTCGAAAAGAACGCGTATGAAATATTGGATATCGATAAGGTATACTTCGTAGCCGATCTGAAATACTGACGGCTGTGCGCATATGGAATTAATTAAATAATACAATGATGATGGTCTGCGAAAGCAGGCCATTTAGAGTGCCAAAAAACTTGAATTGTTGGCCCCCTCTGATACCCATTCTGGGCACAAGCGAGGGGGCTGTCGCCGACAGGCGACTGGGGAAGAGAAAATGGCTTAAAACCACTCTTACGGGCGAGGTTGCATGCTTCATCGAATACTGCACCAGCAATCCCGAAGCGGCAAACCACCTTGAAGAAAAAGGGTTATCTGATTCAGTAAGAAACCCCCATATTGACGAAGGGGCGGCTGTTTAACGAAATGGTCGCCCCTTTGCATTTTTTATTTTCCGTTTTTCCGTACTATTCAAGGGTATCACCAAAGACTTTGGCGGTTATTCGTAGAGCAGCCTTGCGATATCGGGATCGTCCATGTTCTCGTGCGAATAGAAACAGCATCCGGTATCCTTGAACATGGGGACCGATTCGCCGTTCAGCGTCATCACTGCCAGTGTAACTGCCTGATAGCCTATCATGTACGAATCCTGCGTAATTGAACCGTAGAACCATTCCTTTCTGACTGCGTCCAATTGCGCTGCGCCTGCGTCAAAGCCGATCACGATCAAGTCCTTGTATTTTCCGTCCGTGCGGTCAAGCTCGGAGCCGACACCATCGCTGTCGCCGGTAGCGGCGAGTATACCGTCCACGGTACCGGAGTACGTACAGAACACGCCAATCGGGTTTTTATCAAGTGCTGCTTCGGCTGCCACTTGGCTGTCGTCATAATCATACGAATCCGCAATGGATACGAATATTTCTATCGCTACGTCCCCCGATTCGGACGCTTTCGCCCAGCATTCATTACCCGTTATCTCTACTAGGCCCGGCTGTATATCGTTACAAAGATCATACATCTCTTGTACGAATCCCGTTGTACGTCCGACAAGGGAAGCGTGGGTCGTACCCGAACTGAGTACGCTGATGACAACGGGGTGTTTCTTCGTCGCTTCCTCTACGGCGGTTTTGATGGATCCGACACCAATCATCTCTTCGGCCGCAAGGGCGCCCGCCGCCTCGTTGTCCATCGCCGCGGTGGAAACGATGCAGCCCTCGGGCGCATCGGGAACGCCCGAATCAAGGCCGATCACCGGTATGCCTTTCTCCTTACAGAGTTTGAGTTGCTCGATGACGGATTCGGTATCCAACGCCGCGATGCAAATTGCGTCCGGGTTCTTTGAGAGCGCCGCGTTGAGCATATCCACCTGAATGCTGATGTCCGATTCGGTCGGGGGGCCTTCAAACGTCATGTCAACGCCATTTTCATTGGCGGCAGCCTCCGCGCCGGACATCACCGTCTGCCAGAACGGATGCTGGAACCCTTTGCAGATCACCGCGATATACGGTTTTTGCGCGGGCGCCTCGGTTACTTCCGCGGTGGCTGGCACTTCGGATGGGGCAGCCGACGCGGTGGTTTCGGGTATTTCAATCGCGATAGCATCGCCGCTGATCATGTCTTTGAAGTCGGACTTGTCATCAATGGGGATCAACGCGCCAAGGAACGATTGGCCGATTGAATTATCGTATAAGGAATAAACCAGCCAGCGGTTGTCATACTTGAGCAGCGTGAATCCGCCCACATAGTAGTCGCCATCCACTTTGAACAGTATTGCGCGCAAAGTAGCCTCATCCGCGCCGCAGAACTTCGCTTGTTTTTCAAGGGTGTCCTGAACCGTTTCACTATCGAGCGTCTCCGGCTCGTCAATTTCAACGATCTCGATGCCGGAGAACTTTTCAGGGTTCATATCATTGACCGCTTCCTCCAAATCGATATCGTCTTCGCTCAGCGAACTGCCGTCAAACAATTTGGCGTACTCCTCGGGCAGCGATACGGACATCGCCATGAAGGAAAGCTGCCGCATGATCATAAACTCCATCGAATCTTCGTTATACGCTTCGTACATATCGTACTCGGACGGCAGGTATTGTATCACGGGCGATATAGCCTGCAGCCTGTCGGCCATCGCCTCAAAGTCGTAATTTTGCGCGACTTGCTTGACGGGGCAAGCGGCGAGCGCGCCGTCGTAGTCGCCTTGCTTTGCGCGGCTCATGAAGTATTCGATTGCATCCTCGGGCTGTTGAAACGCGGGCTGCTGCGGCGCGAACATCGTGTCCGTTACGCCAAACGCCATCAGAACAGCCACGGAAGCAAGCATCACGCAAAGTACGCCCAGCAGGGCGGCCGCCACATTTGGTTTCTTGCGCGCGCGCGTTTCCCGCCGCGCTGAATGCGCAGCAATGTCGGGCTGCGTTTTCGGCACCGGGATAGGTTTACTGTCGGGCTGGGGGGGCGCAATCTCCGGGTCCATCGGCGCGCCGCAGCCCTCACAGAAGCGGCTGCCGGATTCGTTGATTTGGCCGCAATGGGTACAGTTCATACTGATTTCCTCCGTATAGTTGATCGAACGTAAAACAGAAATATGAAAAACATGTTGTATTATACCACAAATACAGGATAAATAGAATCATGGAGAAAACAATAAGCCCGACGTTTTGAAAAAAAAGAAGCTCCAGCGAACCCTCTTCTGAAACACGCATCGAAACGGCAATCCTTTAAACAAACTTACAATCCTGCGAACAGATTCTGAAATGCTTGATCCATCAAAGCTCTGGCTCTCACCTCGGCTGCGACTTCTCTTCGTATCCCTTATCTGCCTGCCTGACCTGCGACATGCCCAAAAGCGAATGCTTCGTCATCATCGCGATTTGCCCTCCGTACTTTCGTACGGCGATTCTCCGCTTGATCGTGCCCCTTCGGTATTCCCTGGAGCGTATTTCGATTCTATCGCAGGTTACTCTTTATTTCAAATCCCGCATTCTGCCGAAAAATAATAAAAACCGGACAGGCCTCATATTTAATCTGATTTGCTTATCCGATCTCATTAAATTGCTCTTTTTCGATGTTTATTATTAAAAGCGGCGCATTTAATTGTAAGCGATCATACCGGTATGATAAAATACCATTACGGACGTGACATATAGCCAAGGTAAACCGCGCTCCACACGATATGCGATAAATTGATGAGCGCGTAAAGCGCGAGCAGCGCGCATATCAGCAGGTTGGCTTTTTTAAGCTGAGGCGGAGCGGCGCCGCGAAGCCGGTATTGCAGCAATGCGAGCAATGCGGCGGGCAAGACAAGCTTGACGGCAAGCGCGAAAACCGTACTGCCCATAAACAGCGCCATTACGGGGTTGCCTTCGTAAAAAACGCCCGTGCTTTGAAGCGAAAGCGTCAGGAGTATATCCGTCAAGTTTAGCGCGTATATGGCGATGAGCTTCGTTTTCAGGTTATCAATGTTTTTTACAAAAGCGGCCATAATAAAACTTTCCAATAAAATGAATTAAAAGTTATTATAACATGACCAAGAAAACATAGATAGTAAAAAATTTTAGGAGGTATTATCCGTGGGGGAGACGTTTTATGTGTCCTTGGGAATGCAGCAGGCGGCGCAGCTCATTGATGACGCGGTGCTGCGCGGCAGCATCTCGGGCGAATGCATCGATAATTACGGCGCGGGCGGGCCGCAGACCGGCGGGTTTATACTGCGCGTTTATGAGAAACACTATATGCGCGCGGGCAACCGGCTGACGCTCACGGTCGTGCTGGACGACCTTTCGGGAACAACGCGCGTTCACTGCATCGGCGGGGGCGGCGGTGAAGGCCTGTTCTCCTTCGACTGGGGCGCTTCAGGCAGTTTCGCGGGCACGGTGGCTGCTGCGCTTGCGCCATACCGGATATAGCGGAGGAATGATTAATTGAACGAAGCAAATGGATTAACCGGATTGCGGGACGCGCTTAATGCGCTTGTTGTGCTGCGCGGCGTGCTGGACGATGAAGTGGTATGCCGTATGCGCGTGCTGCTGGATGCGCTGCCCGGCAAAAAGCCGGAGCGTATCGCCGCGTATGCGGAGTTTGCGCGCGCGCTTTTTACTTATACCGAAGACTGGTCGCATTACCTGCTTGACACCACACTGGAGGACGTGAACGCATACGTGCTGCGGCGCGCAAAGAAACAGCCGACAGGCGGTGCGCTGGAAGCCAGCCTGTGCAGCGACTTAAAAACGCTGTGTTCGCTTTCAAGGCTTACTGCCGCAAGCATTAAATCGCACATGGATTACGAGGGCTTTCTGCCCGAGTGGAGTACGCGCGACATCGATTTTATTGCGGAATATGAATCTCGAATGAAAGCGCTTCCCGTGTATGGCTACGGCATTTACGCGAAATACCATATGTTCAGCTGGAACGGAAATGAAATCGTACCGGTGCGCAGGCCGGACGGCGTACGGCTGAGCGACCTCATCGGGTACGAGCGGCCGCGCGGCGAAATCGTGCGCAATACGCTCGCGCTGCTTTCGGGCAAACCCGCGGCCAACGCGCTGCTTTACGGCGACGCGGGCACTGGGAAATCATCCACCGTCAAGGCGGTGGCCAACGAATACCATGGGCGCGGGCTTCGCCTTATAGAGGTAAGAAAGAGTGAAGCCGCGGTCATTCCTGCCGTAATGGAGCAAATCAGCGAAGTCCCGCTTAAGTTTATACTGTTCATCGACGACTTTTCGTTTACGGACGAGGGCGACGACTATTACGCGGTTAAGGCCGTGCTGGAGGGTTCGGTATCCGCGAAAGCCGTAAACACCGTGATATACGCGACGAGCAACCGCCGCCATCTCGTGCGCGAACGGTTTTCCGATCGCGGCGGCGATGATGTAAACGTGAATGAAACATTGCAGGAGCTGTGCTCGCTATCCGACCGGTTCGGGCTTACGGTGGGCTTCTTCAAGCCCGGAAAAGACCAGTACCTGGCCATCGTGCGCGAACTCGCAGCCCGGCAGGGCGTGCGCATGGGCGAAAAGCAGCTTGAAGAGCAGGCGGAGCGCTTCGCGCTGGGCTGCGGGCGCAGCCCGCGAACAGCACAGCAGTTCATCACGCATATAACGGGCATGGAGGAATAAGGGGTGATCGAATACAGGGATATCAAAGCGTTCGACTTAAGTCAATTGCAGGCGCTGTTTCTGTCGGTGAACTGGTCTTCCGGCCATTATCCAAAGAAGCTGGCCGCCGCGATCAATAATTATGGCTGCGTTTTTTCGGCGTGGGACGAAGGCAAGCTCGTCGGCCTCGTCTCCGCGATGGATGACGGCGTGATGACCGCTTACATCCATTATATGCTCGTCGATCCCGCGTACCAAAAGCAGGGCATCGGCGGAGAATTGATCCGGCGAATCAAAGCGCACTACGCGGATTACCTGCGCGTGCTGCTTATCGCATACGACAAGGAGATCGGGTTTTACGCGCATTGCGGTTTTAAAACGGGCGAGGAAAAAACCGTGATGGAAATCACGTCGCTTTGGACGTAAAAAATAACAGCATATTTTTTTCGCCGCGGCACACAATAATCCCGAGGTGAAGTGCGATGTTCTTCTACGAGCATAGACTTGACTTCCGGATCATGAGCCTGGGATATTGGAAAGCGATTTTCAATCCAGGTGTGTGAGATGCGGGCGGGCTCTGGTGGCCCGCCCATTGATTTTCCGCAAATCATTTCCGGAAATAATTATTAAGCTATTGACATTATTATTATAGCAATATATTCTGATTGAGTGATTCAAAAAAGGAGGTGAGAGTATGAAAGCCACGACTGCTGCGATTAGCGTTAATAGCATTGCGGCCAGCCGCAATGCAATTACGCGGCGGATACTCATGTGTCATCGTTCGGTTTGCCTCTCGCCTGATCCCACATTGTGATGCTTCCGCATCCTGCTGTGCCTGTCACGTCCTGAGGCCCCGGCTTCAGGACTTTTTTATGCTCGAAGCCGGTATCGATACAGAAAGAGTCCATTCGGGCTGGGTATACATCATGTTTGCTTCAACAAAAAATGTACTGTTCATGCCCCGCGACAAGGTGTTTTCGGGTAAACTGCTCCATATTGCGCTGCCCATCATGCTGCAGCAGCTTTTAATGTCATCGCTGTTTATTTTCGACACGGTGTTTGTCGGCAGCCTCGGTGACGCGTACTTAGGTGCGGTCGGGCAGGCGGGCAACCTTACGATGCTGATGTGGTGCGGCTTTTTTGCCGTGTCCAGCACCGGCGCGATATTTGCCGCGCAATATTGGGGAAAGAACAAGGACGAAGAGGGTGTGCGGAAAGCGTATACGGCAAGCCTTGCCGTCAATATACTCGTCGGGGCTGTATTTTTCGTACTCGCGTTCGTGTTCCACGACGCGGTGATGAGCATGCTGTCTTCCGACGGCGAGGTGCGTAGGATAGGCGCGCAATACCTTTCGATCGTATGCTTTGCGTATCCCGTATGGATGGTGTCCGCTGTGCTCGCAGCGATGCTGCGCTCCATGGGCATCACCAAAACGCCCATGATCGCTTCCGTTTTCTCGGCGGTACTAAACATATTGCTGGACAGCGTATTTGTGGCGGGCAACCTCGGTTTTCCGAAGCTGGGCGTTCCGGCCGCGGCGGCTTCCACAGTGCTGGGCGCGGTGCTGGAACTCATTATGCTGCTCTTCTTCGCGCGCCGCAGCCATAGCGCAATTACGGCGCGGCGGGCGGACTTTGTGTGCCCCGGCAGGGATACGATGAAGCAATTTTTAAAAACCGTGCTGCCGCTTGCCGCGAAAGAACAGATTTGGGCTGCGGGCGTGGTGGTTTACAGCATATCCTTCGCGGCGCTCGGCGTGGCTTCCACCGCTGCGTATAACGTTTACACCACAATGGGAGAATTCACAAACGTGCTTTTTATCGCGTTTAGCAATGCGGGCGGCATACTGATCGGGCACGAGCTGGGCGCGGGGGAGATCGGCCGCGCCAAAAACTACGCGTGGCGGCTGCTGAGGCTCGTATTTTTGTCGAGTATCGCGCTATGCCCGGTGTTCATACTGCTGCGCGGCGTGCTGCTGCTGCCCTACCCGAAATTGACGCCGGAAGCCGTTGAAAACGCGAAAAGCGGCCTGCTGCTGATTGCATGCATCATCTGGGCTCGGGGCGTCAACTATACCAATTTGAACGGCATACTGCGCTCCGGCGGCGATACGCTGGGCGCCGCCGCCATCGATATCGGCATGCTCTGGCTTATCGGCGTGCCGCTGACCGTGGTTGCGGGCATGGTGCTGCATCTGCCATTTATGGCAGTGGTGGCGATGACCTGCGTGGAGGAAGTCACCAAGGTGTTTGTGAGCATCGCACGCGTGAGGAAATACAAGTGGGCGAAGCAGCTTGTGTAGGTATAGTGAATAGTGAACAGTGAATAGTGAATAGCGGACGGAGAACGGGCTAAGTATGCAGACCGGCTTTCCAGACGCACTCCTACGGGCAAATGATACAGCCGTATTTATGATGAAATCTGTAGGGGCGGATATTGTCCACCCGCGATTGAGATGTCAGCGGGGTTTTTGTTACGCGAGATACACATCCGTATTACGTTCGTAGGGCGCGGCTTCCCAGACGCGCCGATGAAAGCAGCCCTTGACTAGTAAAACCATCTGATGTCACTCTGAGGAGCAGCGCGGCGAAGAGTCTTTGCTTCACAAGGAGTTTCGCCGTGTCCGTTTTTTATACGCACAAAGCCGTAGTAAATGCAATACATATTTAGGCTGAACAAACTGTATATTTCGTTTCCAAACGTCGAAACATAACCTTATGACAGTTGGCATTCCCAAAGCGCTGCTTTATTTCAAATATCCTGTTTTCGCGCGCTCGTTTTTTGAGTCGCTCGGCGCGCGCGTCGTCGCCTCGCCCGATACGAACCGGCAGATACTCGACAAGGGCGCGCTGCTCTGCGCGGACGAGGCGTGCCTGCCCGTCAAAGTGCTGCACGGCCACGCGGCATGGCTTATCGGAAAGTGCGACCGTATCCTGCTGCCGCGCATCATGCGCATGGAAAAGGGAAAGTCGATCTGCCCGATGTTCTGCGGCCTGCCCGATATGGTGAGAAACGCCGTGCCGAATTTGCCGCCGCTCATTGACGCGCCGGTTTGGTCGCTGGGCAGGCTTGACAGATGGGCGATGGAAGCGGGAAAAGAGCTCGCCGACAAGCGCACCATTCAAGCCGCGCTCTATGCCGCACAGCACGCGCAGCGCTCACAAAGCGCGTTGCGCGACAACGCGCAAAGCCGATACTGCGTCGCGCTGATCGGCCACGCATACAACCTGTATGACCGTTTCGTCAATATGGACTTACTGAAAAGGCTCCTTCGGCTGGGTATCGGCGCCGTCACAGAGGAGGACGTACCTGAGGCCGACATATCGCGCGCGGCGGCAGCGCTGTTCAAAGCGCCGTTCTGGTATTTCGCGCGGCGCTACTACGGCGCGGCAGCGCACCTTGCCGCTTCGGGCAAGGTGGACGGCATACTCTATGTCTCGGCGTTTTCATGCGGCGTAGATTCGGTGGTGACTGAGCTTATCGCGCACGCGTCGGGCGGTGTGCCGCTGATGGTGCTGAAGATAGACGAGCACACGGGCGAGGCGGCTCTGATGACGCGGATAGAAGCGTTTGCCGATATGCTGGAAAGGAGGAAACATGGTCATCACGTTCCCGCAGATGGGGACTATTACGCTGGCCGCCAAGGCGTTCTTTGAGGAGATTGGCATACCATGCGTCGTACCGGAGAACAACAAACGCGCGCTGCAAACGGGCGCGCTGCTATCGCCCGACGAAATGTGCCTGCCCTTCAAGCTCATGATGGGCAACTACGTTTCGGCGATATCGCGCGGCGCGGATACGATACTGATCACGGGAAGCTGCGGGCCGTGCCGCTTTGGCGAATATTGTGAGCT
>CAYNFL010000035.1:0-11452 GCA_964396465.1 uncultured Christensenellaceae bacterium | reverse complement strand
CCTACTGGACCTAAGCTGCAAGGTTTATCCAAGATATCACCACCTGTTTTTTATTGCAAAAAAACAGGGGTGTCCGCCGCACTTGCGCGCATCTCGCTTTTTATATGTAGGGGCGGCTCCGTGTGGCCGCCTGTTCATTATCATATTTGTGGAGATACATTTGGGAAAAAACAAAAAGCAAAAAAGCATACGCTTCTGGGCCGCGAAGATATTAATCATTTCGCTCATATTAACGGCGGGTATCAGCGTCGTGACGGAGCTGCTGATGGACAGGCTTTCCTTGTTCGCGGCTGCGTTTATCGTGCTGTTCATCATGCTGCTCGGCGTACTGTTCGATCTCATCGGCATCGCTTTTGCGACGTGCGACCAAAAGCCTTTCGTCTCCATGGCGTCCAAAAAAATCAAGCGCGCGAAAAGCGCGATCAGTCTGCTGCAAAACGCCGACATCGTGAGCAACATCTGCGGCGACGTGGCGGGCGATATCTGCGGTATCGTATCGGGCGCGGCGGGCGCAGCCATTGCGGTCAAGATCGCGCTTGCGGGCGGTGTGGACGATTTCATCCCCGCGATCGCGGTATCAAGCGTCATCGCGGCGCTCACCATATCGGGCAAATCCATCGGCAAAACCATCGGGCTCAGGAAGAACAAGGAGATCGTGAGCTTCGTTTCCTACATCGTCATGTTCTTTATGAAGGAAGGCAAAAAGAGTGAGTGAAAAGAAGCGCCTCGACGTTGCCCTTTTTGAAAGCGGGCTGGCGGAAAGCCGCGAGAAGGCGCGTGCGCTCATCATCGCGGGCGCGGTCACGCTGGACGGACAAATGGCCTCAAAGCCCGCCGCTCTCGTAGCAGAGGGGCAGCAACTTGCCGTGCGCGGCGCGGACGATTTCGTGAGCCGCGGCGGAAAAAAGCTTGAGAAAGCATTGAACAGCTTTGATATCGATCTCTGCGGCGTTACCTGCATCGACGTGGGGGCTTCCACGGGCGGCTTTACCGACTGCATGCTGCGCCGCGGCGCGGCGTTTGTATATGCGGTGGACGTGGGCTATGGGCAGCTCGCGTGGCGGCTGCGGCAGGACAGCCGCGTGGTCGTGATGGAGCGCACCAACGCGCGCTACTTGACGCTCAGCATGTTCGACAAGCCCGTAACGTTTGCGAGCATTGACGTTTCCTTCATTTCGCTGAAGCTCATTATTCCCGCGCTGATGCGCGTGCTTTGCCCGCCGTATACGATCGCGGCGCTCATCAAGCCGCAGTTTGAGGCGGGGCGCGGCAAGGTAGGCAAGCACGGCGTTGTGCGCGATAAGGAAACGCACATCGAAGTGATCGAGGGTGTGCTGGCTGCCGCGCGGGAGATGGGGCTTTGCATATGCGGGCTGGATTTCAGCCCCGTCAAGGGGCCGCAGGGCAACATCGAATACCTCGCGTGCCTGAAAAGCGTCGGTGAAGACACCGCACCGGATATCGCCGCCGTGGTGGAGAAAGCGCACGCGCAGCTGGATTAACCCTACTTTCATACAGGCGGCTTAGGCGCGCCGGCTTTGGCGTTTTGTGCTTATTCCCGGCGATCATCCCAGCCCCTGTGTCACCCCCAGGAACGCAGTGACGAACGACCTTACTGCTGCGAATATCGGTTTAACAAACTGAATCATAAATTTTGCCTGTTTATTATCGCGGCAGCGTGTTGTATAATTATCCACAATTAAGTATAATGAGCGTAATATGAACATGCAAAGTGCAGGCATCTATTCCAATAATAATAAGGATAAAAACTTCGCCGGTGCGCATAGCCTCGCCTCGCTGCTGAGAGCGCGCGGCATCGGCGTTTGCTTCGACGCGGACTGCCTGCCGGACGGCGAAAACGAAGTGATCGATTATAACAAAATCGACTGCCTGTTCGTGCTCGGCGGGGACGGTACGCTGCTGCGCGCCGCCGCCAAGGCATGCCGTTTTGGCGTACCCATGCTGGGCATCAATCTCGGGCGGCTCGGTTTTTTAACGGAGGTAGAGCAAGGCGGTATCACGCAGGCGCTGGATGACATACAGGAAGGCCGGTATTATACCGAAGAGAGGCTCATGCTGCACTGCGCCGTATATGACGGCGAGAAAACAGTGCTGACCGCCGACGCATTGAACGACGCCGCCGTGATGAAACACGACGTCTCGCGCACGATCCACGTTGAGCTTTTTGTGAACGGCGCTTTGGCCGACAGCGTGGCCTGTGACGGCATGCTCGTATCCACGCCGACGGGTTCCACGGCGTATTCGCTTTCCGCGGGCGGGCCGATCGTGAGCCCGTGCCTTGAATGCATGCTCGTGACACCCGTATCGCCGCATACGCTCCATTCGCGCTCGCTCGTGGTGTCCGCGGGCGATACCATCGTGATCCGCCCTGAACCCGGAGCGGATGTAATTCTGTCCTGCGACGGCGCGAACCTGCGCAACCTGTGCCGCAGCGAAACCGTACATGTCAGCCGGTCGGAAAATATCGCACGCTTTATTCGGTTCCACGAGGATTATTTTTATCCTTTGCTGAGGTCAAAGTTCTTAAGCTCGGACTGGTAATACAGGAGGGAAAAAATGAAGCATGGAAGACAGACCGCGATACTGGAAATCATCGAAAACTATACTATCGAAACACAGGATCAGCTTTCAGAGATACTGGGGAGCATGGGGTTCGAGGTAACGCAGGCGACGATATCGCGCGATATCAAGGAACTCAAGCTGATCAAGGTGCAGGGCGAAGCCGGGATTTACAAGTACGCGGTGGCGGTCAAGGGTCAGATTGGCAAGCTGGACGTGTTCAAACGCGTGTTCCGCGAAACCGTGGTATCGGTGGAGCAGGCGGCGTCTTTGGTCGTGGTGCGCACGATCAGCGGCAGCGCAAATGCGGCTGCCGAGGCGATCGACGAGCTTGATCTGCCGGAAATCGCGGGATCGCTCGCGGGCGACAATACGATATTCATTGCGGTTAAACAGGAAGGAATGCAAAAAAAAGTCGTGGATGAACTCGGCAAAATGATGCGCCCAAAAAGATAGCCAAAAAGGATGGGGTTATGCTAAGCAGGCTGGTTATCAAGAATATCGCGCTGATCACGGAGCTTGAAGTAACGCTGTCGTGCGGTATGAACGTGCTTTCGGGCGAGACGGGCGCGGGTAAATCCATCATCGTCGATTCGGTCAACCTCGTGCTGGGTGAACGCGCCGACCGCGATATGATCCGCACGGGTGAGGAAAAGGCCGTGGTGGAGGCATGGTTTACGGGCGCGCATTGCGTCGACGATTTGCTTGCCGAGCAGCAGATAGAGCCGGAGGAGGAGCTCGTGCTTTCGCGCGAGCTCAGCATATCGGGAAAGAACGTGTGCCGCGTCAACGGCGCGCTTGTGACGCTTACAGCGCTCAAGGCGATCAGCGACCGGCTTGTAGACGTACATGGCCAGCACGAGCATCAGTCGCTGCTGGATGAGAAAAACCACTTGGCGATGCTGGACGGTTTCGACGCGCGCATCGCGCAGGAGGCGCTTGCTGTCGCGGATGCGTATCACGCTTACGCCGCTGTGCAGGCGCGGTTAAAAACGCTGCTCGCCGGAGCGGACAGGGAGCGGCGCATCGACATACTGAAGTACCAGATCGACGAACTGCTGCAAGCGGGTATCCGGGAAGGCGAGGAGGAGGAACTGCTTCAGCAGAAAAAACGCATGAACGCTTCCGAGAGGGTCGCGGAAGCGCTCGGCAGGGCATACGGGCTGCTTTATGAATCCGAAACGCAAAACGCGCTGGGCCTTTTAAAGGATGCCTCAGGCCGCTTGCAGGGCATCGGCGATGTGGATGAAAAGTTTGAAGCGTTCGCGGCGCGCGCGGATGAAAGCTATTACGCGCTGGAAGGGCTCACGGAAGATATCCGCCGCGAGATGGACGAATGCAATTATGACGCGGGCGAGCTCGAGCAGACGGAGGAGCGGCTCGCGTTGATCCACACGCTTGCGCGCAAATACGGCGACCCGCTTGCGACGGGCGAATTTTTAAAGAAAGCGGAGCAGGAGCTTGCCGATCTGTCGGACAGCGAAGCGCTTGCGCAGCAGCTTTCTGAAAAGGCGCTGCTGCTGCGCGCCGACCTTTACGAGAAGTCGGTACGGCTCTCCAATATTCGCCGCGAAGCCGCGCAGATTTTTAAGCAAAGGGTGACGGAGCAGCTTGCCGACCTCGGCATGGCCGCGGCTTCGTTTACAGTGAAGTTTGCGGATATTCAAAGCGAGGAGGACTGCGCGTTTACCGGAAACGGCATTGACACGGTCGAATTCTTCATATCGGCCAACCGCGGAGAACCCGAAAAGCCGCTGCGCAAGGTGGCTTCGGGCGGTGAGGTTTCGCGCATCATGCTCGCGCTCAAAAATATTGCGGCAGACCGCGGCGGCATCCCCACGATGATATTCGACGAGATCGATACAGGTATCAGCGGAAGAATGGCGCAGGTCGTCGCGGAGAAGCTCTTTTGCATCTCTCAAGGCCGCCAAGTGGTCTGTGTAACGCATCTGCCGCAGATCGCAAGCATGGCGGACGCACATTTTCTTGTGACAAAGGAAAGCGACGCGACATCGACACATACCTACTTGACGCCCTTAAACGAAACGCTGCGTGCGCGCGAGGTAGCGCGGCTTTCGGGCGGGGAATCCGCCGTCACGCTTGCCCACGCGGAGGAAATGATATCGCGCGCGGAAGCATTCAAACAATCGGTTTACTAAGGGTATGTAAAATCCGGTCATCACAGGTTCACTAAATTTTACATCGCATAAATTAAGGCACCCTCAGCGACAATAACAACAGATATTGTCGAAGGGGTGTTTATTTGAAAAAAGCCGTAAAAGCCTTGGGAATGCTGTTCGTCGCGGCGCTCGTTGCCGTTCACCTGATGCCATCGGTTCAGCAATTTTCGAGCGTGCCGGATGAAATATATCTGCGCAAAGGAGCGATGCGCACGATTGAACTCGGCCTGCCGGTTGACGCGGACGTTGCGTCCACGAACGTGGTCAGCATCTCGGGTGAAACGCTTGCCGAAGCGTCGGGCGACCGATCGCTTACGATCGAATCGGTGGGCAGCGGAGAGACGACGATATCGCTGTCGCTGTTTGGCCTTCCCGTCAAAACCGTTAAGGTCAACGTTACGGATGACGTGATGGTGATTCCGGGAGGCCAGAGCATCGGCGTAACGCTCTATACCAAAGGCGCGCTCGTGGTGGGTATCACCGGCGTACAGCTTGAAAGCGGCGAAACGATCAATCCCGCCCGTGACGCGGGTATGCTGCCGGGCGACGTCATACTCTCGATCAACGGCACGGAGGTTCAGAATGCGAATCATGTATCGCAGCTCGTGGAAAGCGCAAAAGGCGCGCTCGATGTGGCCGTTGACAGAAACGGGCGCAGGCTTGATTTGAGAATTGAGCCCGTCATAGACTTCTCGGACAACAAGAAACGCCTTGGTATCTGGGTACGCGACAGCACGGCGGGCGTGGGCACGCTGACGTTTGTAACGACGGATACTCAATGGTTTGCGGGGCTGGGGCACGCGATATGCGATATCGACACGGGCAGCATATTAACCGTGCGCGAGGGCGAGATCTTTTTTTCCGAGGTGATTCAGGTCAACAAAGGCGAAAGCGGCGCACCCGGTGAGATCAAGGGCTTTTTTTCCAGCTCGTCGGGAACGATGGGGGTGATCGAGGAAAATACCGAATACGGCATATACGGCCCGCTCTATCCGGACGTCAATATGTCGGCATTTTCGGATCCGATTCCCGTAGCAAACCGCGACGAGGTGAAGCTCGGCGATGCCACGATTCTTGCGACGATCGACAGCGAGGGCGTCAGGGAGTTCGACTGCGAAATTATCAAGCTCACCGGGCAAAGTTTCGCGGGGCAAAAGGGCATCGTACTGCGTGTTACTGACGAGGAACTGCTAAAGGTTACGGGCGGCATCGTACAGGGTATGAGCGGCAGCCCGATACTGCAGAACGGGAAACTCGTGGGTGCCGTCACGCATGTGTTTGTCAACAATCCGACAAAAGGCTATGGCCTGTATGTGGACTGGATGCTCGATCAAATTCCGGAATAACCGTCGAATACCATCGGATTTTGTGGATTTTTGTTTTTTATGATTAACAAAAAAGGGTTTTTAATGAAAATGTTGAATAGTATTATAGGTATGATCGCCATTGATAGACAAGGAATATCAAATAATGGAAAATAGCTATAATCAGACCAAATTCACAGCCATCCTTGCCGACAACAATCGTGAATATTTACGAATGATCTCCGAATACTTGAGCGAGACGAGGCGGTTTATCATCCACGATTACGCCTTTGACGGGCGGCAGGCCGTAGAACTTGTGACGCGTCATTGCCCCGACCTTTTTATTGTTGATCTCATCATGCCGATATTGGACGGCTTCGCGGTTCTGGAGGAGCTTGCAAAGTCGGGATACGAAGCCGGTACGCGCATCGTGATGACATCGGCCGTGAGTTTGGATTTCATACTGAAAAAGGCGGAAAGCTTTAATATCGACTATATATTCTTAAAGCCGTTTGAAAAGGAAGTATTCGTCAAGCGTATACTGGAACTAATGGAATACCGCGATGGTGTTAAAACAATTCCGCGCGCGTGCGATCCTCGGGACATCATTACAAAGCATATTAAGAAGGTGGGCATTACAGCGAATGTTAAGGGATACCATTACCTGCGGGATGCGATATTGCTTGTGCATAAAAATTACAATCTGATGAGCCGGCTCACGACGGGGCTTTACGTAACCGTTGCCGAGAAATACGATTCGACGCCGCAGCGTGTGGAGCGTGCCATGCGCCATGCGATTGAAACGGCATGGAACCGCGGCGACATCCGCGTGCTGGAAGACTTCTTCGGTTATACGATCCATGACAATAAGGGCAAACCCACCAACGGTGAATTCATCGCGATGCTTGCGGATAAATTAAATACTGAACTTAAATACGTGGATTAAACGATTCAGAAGGAAAATTAAAAAGCGCTCCGTTAGGGGCAATCCAACAGGGATTTCGGCAGCAAAGATTAACCAATGTGAGCAGTTTGCAATACGGTAAACAGCTGCCATCGGATTCGATTCTGATGGCGCTTGCGTTCATCGATACTATATCAACATTTGCATTTCCATACTCTGAAGATCAGTTTTAAACAGATCATCCATCAACAAAACCAGAAGCACCTGCTTGGGTACGAGTTTGTTTTCTTCAATATACCGGCATAACTTGTTCTGTTGTTCCCGAGCATTATGCTCATTGAAACACACACATAAAAAACTCCCTGCTTGAATACTGGACAACAAGGAGGTTTCTGATGAATCATCTGTTCCGACCGAGCAAAACAATTCAACCGGAACATACTGATTATTGGTTACCCCACAAATAAAACCATTTTCAAAAGTATTGAGCAGTCGATTTTCCTCAACGATTTTACAGGCTTTTGCGTATACCGGATATGCTGATTCCTTATTGATGTGGCTATCTACCGCTATAGTGATGATATGCCGCTCAGGGATATCCTTATAGTAGACTTCCGACTTCGAAATAGATTCTTTTGATATCTGAACATAGTGTTGAAAAGCATTAATAACAAATATTCTTCGATTGATGTCCAATATCTTTTCTCGGGCGTTCTCTTTTTGCCTATCCATGTAATCCAGCACGAAACCGGTATCTTTTTTATCAAGTACGGTTTTAATCTCCTTTGGGCTTATGTCCATGATACGGGAGGCTTTAATAATATCCAATTTCCAAAACTGGTCGATTGAATAATATCGGTATTTAGTGGCAGGATCGGTATAGCAGGGCATCAGCAATCCTATTTTCTCATAAAAGCGCAGCGCTTTAACGGTAATGCCTTTCACTTTTGAAATTTCACCGATCGAAAATAATTTTTCTTTCATACTATTGACACTCCCCTAAGGGAATAGTATACGCTCGGATTATCAAGAATTCAAATAATATTGAGATGGAGGGCTGAGTATATGAATACAAACTTGTTTTACTTTTCAGCGACGGGCAATACATTGATGGTCTGTAAGGAACTGCAAAAAAGGATAATGGATTGTTCTATGGAACCAATGGCAAAGCTGATGAATCAGACTAAAATCATTCCTGACTCCAGCATTGCAGGATTTGTGTTTCCCCTGTACTTTGCCGGTTTGCCGAATATAGTCGCTTCTTTTATCAATAAAATCGATTATCAAAATATCGATTATATCTTTGCGGTAGTGACAAAATCGCAATTCTTCTCTCCCGGGCTCGTTGAAGAGCAAATGAACCAAATCCTTGTGCAATATCACAAGAAGGTTAACTTCGTTGTTTATATAAATATGGTGGGGAATTTTATCATGAAGTATGATATCATATCCGCACAAAAGCAGCGCGCTATCATGGAGCAGACACTAAAGAAGGTAGATTCCATTGCCGGACACATACTTAGAAGAGATAATTTGATAGAAAATCCGGTCAGGTTGTTGAAATTCATCGGTAGGCAGATGTATATGAAAACGAGAGCGAATGCTCAAAAAAACGATGACGGCTTCTTCTGTGATACGTGCAATCAATGCGGTTTGTGTGTGCGAATATGCCCTGCTGGCAATATATCACTTTCTTCAGAAAGGCCGGTATGGAACCATAATTGTGAACTTTGCCTTGCTTGCATCCATGCTTGCCCTCTGAAGGGAATTCAATACGGGAAGGAAACCCAACATAGACCAAGATACCGGAATCCCGACGTGACGATTGAAGAATTGCTGGTAAGATAGTCAAAATATCGTCCGATAGTCGAGTTAAAGTTTAAAATAAAAAACCAGGCATTTCTGTAATGTCTGGTTTTGATATCGGAGTCTTAAAAAAGCCGTGTAGTTTTCAAGGTGGTAACTGCCCGTTTGGGACTGTTTTTTGCGTATCTCTAAAAGAACCCGTATTTTGGAGTGCTCTTGGTTTTTGTGCCGCACATACCCACCGCAATTATGGCATATCTATCTGATACATGGGCGGCGGGGAGGCGTTTTTTAATGCTGGGTGAAACCAAAAGGCGCATATGGTTTGACGTAATGGATAATAAAGCGCAATACCTGCTGCTTGTCTTTTTTCTTCTGGTGGGTATCGCGGCGGGCACGTTCTCCGTCGGTAACCTTGAAGGCGGCCCGAAGCGAGAGCTGTCTGAGTACATAAATCTGCTATTCACTACCGTTAAGTACAACTCAATTGATTATTTTAGCATATTTATTAGTTCTTTCTTGCAAAATACGTCATTTTTTGCGATAATAGCATTGTTCTCGGTATCGGTGATGGGCATACCGGTAATTGCCGCAGTATTGGCAGTCAAAGGGTTCTGTGTGGGCTTTACGGTAGGGGTGCTTTCGCTGAATATTGGCGCAGGCGGTTTTTTCGCGATCGTGGCCTGTACATTCCTGCCGAATCTGGTGTTGCTGCCCTGCATATGCAAAGCGGCTGTGGCGGGATTGAATCAGTCCGTCAACGTCATCAAGTGCAGGCGGATACCTTCGACCGCGCGGGACAGGATCGCTGCGGCCCGTCCGCAGCTCGCCAGTATACTGAAGGTTTACCTAGTTTCCCTTGTCGGCGTCGCGCTTGAAACGTTGCTGACACCGGCATTGATCATGCTGATATAAAAAAAATTGGAGATGCGAATGGTGAACATGGCACGGTTCAGGGAGTACCTGAATAAAAGCAACTTAAAAATTGTTTCGGTCGAATCATATGTACGCGATGTCGAACAGTATTGCGAATATCTTAAGCGCCAGAACGTAACGGACATAAACCGGGCAGGAGTACAGGAAGCGGAAGCATATTGCGCGTTCATACTGCAAAAAGGGCTCGCGCCCGTGAGCATTCAGCGCAAGCTCGCTTCCGTTAAGAAATATTACAGCTATCTTTGCGACACGGGACAAGCTGTCAGTAATCCGGTTGCGGGGACAACAATCCGCAAGCGAAGCGTGGCCAAGGCAAAAGTGCTGACCGACCAGCAGCTGAGCAAGCTGCTCTCGATACCCGATACCCGCAGCGCAAGCGGTATGCGCGACCGCGCCATGTTTACGTTGATCTATTCGACAGGCGTCAAGGTATCGGAGCTGGTATCCCTGAATATTCAGGATGTCTGCCTCAAGGAAAAGCGCCTGAAGCTGCGCCGCCAAGGCGCGTGCGCGGCGCTTGAACTTGACGAGGGCGTCTGCAGCTGCCTCGGCGCATATCTTGCTTTGCGCGAGATGCTTTTGCCAAAGGATGACGATACGCTGTTTCTGAACGTTTACGGCAGGAGCATCACGCGGCAGGGTGTATGGAAAACGCTGAAAAAATACGCGGATCATATGGGGATGGAGGGGATTACGCTGGAGACGATCCGGCGCAGCTTTGCGAAAAAGTACCTCGATTGCGGCAACGATATCGAGAGCTTAAAGGATATCCTTGGCCACTCGGATATATCGGTGACGCGCGCGTATATCAAACAATAGCCAAAGTATGTTTTGGTATCATCGTAACAAAGGCGGCTTTAAGCCGCCCGTTTGCTTTCGGTAAGCATGTTCAGCGCTTCATTTTTCCGGCTTATTGCGCAATCGGCTCCTTGTGTTTTTCAACGTATTCGCAGCTTGGTTCCGCTTTGCATTTGCGGCATGCGCCGTCATACGCCGAGTTGATTGCGCCGCACGCGGGGCAAGCGTATCGGGCTTGCATCGCTTCAAACCACGCTTCAAGCCCTTTATTCTTTACCATATCGAGCGATTCCCATAGCTCGATACGGTGCGGCGCGAGCGACTGGAACTCCTTGAGTTCTCCGCAGGGGTATTCGTCGCATTCGCTGCAAAAATCGATTCCTTTATCCGCGGCGCAGGCGGCCATTTTGCAGCGCGTCCGGCAAAAGAAAGAGCGCTTGTCGCTGCGGCAGCCATGGCATTCCAGCTCTTCCGGCGGCAGCCCGAAGCGCGCCGCGGTGGCTTTGAGTCTTTCGGGGTCTTCCATCGTTCCGATATAGACCGTGCAGGCGGGGCAGAAAAGCCCGCATACGGCGGCCAACTGGATATCCGCCTTTTCATCAGATTTGCTCATAGACAGCCTCCTTGTGGTGATGGGTATATATTCGGTAAAGAATGATCGTATTCCTTTTGCTATTGCGGATCGTTTTTCAAATAAAAGCCACAACATGCAATCTAGAAATCTAAAAAATAGAAGCTGTATCACATATTTTACTTGACGAAAACAGCGGTGAGCGCATATAATAACTCAAACTCGTAAGGAGAAGCGAATGGACGCTGGATTATCCGCAAACAGATATTTTTCGTTTAGCAGCCGGAGCTATTATTATAGCTTCGGATATTTGACGTTAAACGAATATCGGCGGAAACCGGCGAAATAAGCTACATCATACAATCATAACAAA
>CAYNFL010000034.1:0-12408 GCA_964396465.1 uncultured Christensenellaceae bacterium | reverse complement strand
GATGATGCCGGACGCAACAGAGACTACGCTCGGCGCGCTGGTTTCTCTCGCGGAGCAGCCGCCGCAGTTCGCGCAGGAGGAATGTTCGCTGCCGCCGCTGTTCGCGGACGAAGCGGACTACGCGGCGTTTCGCGCGCGGCACGGCAAAGCGGATATCCCCACAGCGCCCATCGAGACGGCGCAGGGGCCGTGCTATCTCGGCATCGACGCGGGCTCGACGACCGCCAAGGCCGTGCTGATATCGCAAAACGGCGAGCTGCTGTTCAGCCGCTACGGCTCCAACAAGGGGCGGCCGCTCGACGTCATCCGCGAGATACTGACGGAGTTATACGAATGTCTGCCGCAGGGCGCGTACATCGCGCACGCGGCTTCCACGGGCTACGGCGAGAACCTCGCCAAGGCCGCTTTTACGCTCGATTGCGGCGAGGTCGAGACCATCGCGCACTATACCGCCGCGCGCCATTTCTGCCCCGACGTGGAGTTCATACTCGATATCGGCGGGCAGGACATGAAGTGCATGCGCATCCGCGAAGGCGTCATCGACGAGGTGATATTGAACGAGGCGTGCTCTTCGGGCTGCGGTTCGTTCCTCGAAACGTTCGCGGCCTCGCTCGGCTGCGACATACAGGAGTTTTCGCGGCAGGCGATTTTCGCGCAAAAGCCGGTCGATTTGGGCAGCCGCTGCACGGTGTTCATGAACTCCAAGGTGCGCCAGGCCCAAAAGGAGGGCGCAACGCTGTCTGACATCTCCGCGGGGCTGTCGTACTCCGTCATCAAGAACGCGCTGTACAAGGTCATCAAGCTCAAAAACCCGCAGGATTTGGGGAAACGCGTCGTCGTGCAGGGCGGCACGTTCCTAAACGACGCGGTACTGCGCGCGTTCGAGCAGCTCACGGAGCGCGAGACGACGCGTCCCGCCATCGCGGGGCTCATGGGCGCTTTCGGCGCGGCGCTGGTCGCGCGGGAGCGCTGCCCGCAGGGCGCGGTGTCCTCCCTGCTGCCCGCCGACGCGCTACGCACGATGCGCATTACGCAGACCGCATCGCGCTGCAAGGGTTGTGAAAACCGCTGCCGCCTGTCGATCAGCCGCTTCGGCGACGGGCGAAAGTTTATATCGGGCAACCGCTGCGAGAAGGGCGCGGGCAAAACCGCTGCCGCAAGCAAGCTGCCAGACCTCTGCGACTACACCTACAAGCGGCTGTTCGGGTACGAGCCGCTCAGTAAGGCCGAGGCCGTGCGCGGCGACATGGGCATTCCGCGCGTGCTCGGCATGTACGAGAACTATCCGTTCTGGCACACGTTCTTCACCGCGCTCAAATACCGCGTGGTGCTCAGCCCGCGCTCCTCGCGCGCCGTGTATTCGGCGGGCATCGAGAGCATACCGTCCGAGTCGCTGTGCTACCCGGCCAAGCTCGCGCACGGCGCGGTTCGGCTGCTCATCGACAGCGGCGTGAGGACGATATTTTTCCCGTGCGTGCCGTACGAAATGAAGGAGCAGAAAAAGGCGGCAAACCACTACAACTGCCCCATCGTGACGTCCTACGCCGAGAACATCAAGAACAACATGCCGGAGATCAGGGAGAACGGCGTTACCCTCATCATGCCGTTCCTGCCGATGGACAGCATCGGCAAGCTAACCAAGCGCCTCGTAGAGGAATTCCCCGATATTCCCGCGGGCGAGGTGCGCCGCGCGGCAAGCCTCGCGTGGCGCGAGAAGCTCGCATTTCAGGCGGACATCCGCCGTCAGGGCGAAAAGCTGCTCGCGCGCGTGCGCCGGGGCGAGTTCCGCGCCGTCGTACTCGCGGGCAGGCCGTACCACATCGATCCCGAGATCAACCACGGTATCCCGTCCATCGTGACTTCGCTGGGCTGTGCCGTGCTTACCGAGCAGAGCGTCGCGCACCTTGGCGAATACCTGCCGCTGCGCGTGCTCGACCAGTGGATGTACCACACGCGCATCTATTCGGCGGCTCAGCTTGTGGGGCGCACCGATGGGCTGGAGCTTGTGGAGCTCAACTCGTTCGGCTGCGGCCTCGACGCGGTGGTCACCGATCAGGCGCACGAGATACTCTCCGGCTATGGCAAAATTCATACGCTGCTCAAAATCGACGAGATCAGCAACACGGGCGCGCTGCGCATCCGCTTAAGATCGCTCGCGGCGGCGGTGCAGGAGCGCGAGAAGAAGCGCACGCTGCGCCAGCTTGCGCAGGCCATGCGCGATAAAGCCTCGGCGGTGAAGGACAAAGCGCTTGTGAAAGCGTCGGCGTACAAAAAGGTGATGTTCGAGAAGTTTATGAAAAAGGACTATACGATACTCTCGCCGCAGATGTCGCCCGTCCATTTCGATTTTCTGCGGGCGGCGTTTCTGGCCTCCGGCTTCAAGTTCGAGCTACTGCCCTCGGTGGATAAATCCGCCGTGGACGAAGGATTAAAGTACGTCAACAACGACGCGTGTTACCCGTCCATACTCGTAACGGGGCAGCTTTTGGAGGCGGTCAAGTCGGGCAGGTACGACACGAACAAGCTCGCGTGCATCATATCGCAGACGGGCGGCGGCTGCCGCGCGTCCAACTACATTGGCTTCATCCGCAAGGCGCTCGCCGACGCGGGCTACGGGCACATCCCGGTGATATCGCTCAACGCCGCGGGGCTGGAGAAGCACCCGGGCTTTAAGATCACGCTGCCCATGCTGCGCCGCGCGATGCGCGCAATGGTATACGGAGACCTCTTAAACCGCCTCACGCTCGCGACAAGACCCTATGAGTCGGAACCGGGCAGCGCCACGCTGCTGTACGAGAAGTGGCGCGATATCGCGCTTCAAGATACGGGCAGGCGCACAGGATTGCGCACGCGCCGCATCATCAAGGATATGGTGGCGGCATTTGACACGCTGCCGCTGACTGGCGAGCGCAAGCCGGTTATCGGCGTGGTGGGCGAGATACTCGTAAAGTACCACCCCACCGCGAACAACGAGATCGTACGCGTGCTTGAAAGCGAGGGCGCGGAGGTGAAGGTGCCCGACCTCATCGATTTTCTGCTATACTGCGCGTACAACATGAACTTCAAGGCGGAAAAGCTCGGCCGTCCGAAGCTGTTCGCATTTTTCGGCAACGCCACGATCGGCATTATCGAGCAATATCGCCGCCTCATGCGCCGCGTGCTGAGTAACAGCAAGCGCTTCTCTCCCCCGTCGTTCATCAGCGAAAAAGCCAAAGCCGCTTCCGAATTTCTCTCCATCGGCAACCAGACGGGCGAAGGCTGGTTCTTAACGGGCGAGATGGCGGAACTTTTAAAGAAAGGCGCGGACGGAATCGTATGCGTACAGCCGTTTGCGTGCCTGCCCAACCACATCGTGGGCAAGGGCGTGATACAGCCCATCCGTGCGAAGTTCCCCGGCGCGAACATCGTCGCGATCGACTACGATCCCGGCGCGAGCGAGGTAAACCAGCTAAACCGCATCAAGCTCATGCTTTCGCTCGCGCAGGACAAAATCAGCAAGGCGGGCTGACAACCGCCGCGCAATAAACTCAAGGAGGCAACGCTATGGCTTTTCTTTGGTGCACCATCAACGTGCGCGACATTGAAACATCGCTGAAGTTTTATGAGGAGATCGTGGGGCTAAAGGTGACGCGGCGGTTCTCCGAGCCGGGCGCGGAGCTTGCGTTCCTCGGCGAGGGCGAAACGAAGCTGGAGCTGATTCAGGGCAAAGGCGAAGCGCATACGGGCGGCGGTGTCTCAATCGGTTTTAACGTAGACAGCCTCGAGGACAAAATGGCTTTCGTAAAAGAAAAAGGCATCGACATCCACAGCGGCCCGTTCGCGCCCAGTCCGCGCACGCGCTTCTTCTTCGTGGCCGACCCGGACGGCGTGCTCGTGCAGTTTGTGGAGCAGAAACCGCAGCAATAAATACAAATAAACCGTACCCCTTTACAATTATTAGAATGCACTGTATAATAAGGTTTGTATTATGAATGATCGCTTGCGAATGGTCGCAAATTACCCGCCAATTTTGGGATTTTTTCAAACAAGTCGTATTTATAATACATGAAGCACAAGTATTGAGACTTGTGCAATGTATCGGGGCTTTCCGGCTCCGGCGTATGAATATGAGCTTGCGGTCCATAATCAAATTCGAAAGACTTTGCGATGACGGCAGGGTCTTTATTTATGAGTGAAACCCGGAAAAGAAAGAGGAAATATTGAAATACTATGAACTTCTCTCGGAAGAGATGAAAGCCGCGCTGAATAATGCGGGCTTTGAAACCCCCACGCCCATTCAGGAAAAGACGCTGGAACTAATATTGAGCAAATGGGACATCCTAGGCATCGCGCAGACGGGGACGGGAAAGACCGCCGCCTTTGCGGTACCTATTATTGAAAGAACCTTTCTGGATAACCAGAAGACGCAGTCGCTCGTGCTTTGCCCCACGAGGGAGCTTGCGCTGCAAATCACGGAAGTATTCCGTATGCTGTCGGTAAACCGCAAGATTCGCATCGTCAGCGTATACGGCGGACAGGCGCCCAGCATACAGATTCGCGCGATACGCGCGGGCGCGCAGATCGTCGTGGGTACGCCCGGCAGAGTGAAGGATTTGATACAGCGCAACGTATTAAAGCTGCAAAACGTGCGCACCGTCGTGCTCGACGAAGCGGACGAAATGCTCAACTTCGGTTTTTTGCCCGATATCAAAGCCATACTCTCTTACGTGACCGGTACGCATCAGACGCTGCTGTTTGCGGCAACGATGAACAAAGCGGTTTCCGGTATCGTAAAGGAGTTCCAGCACGACGCCGTGCGTATCGAGCTGGGGCATCGCAACGAACCCACCGATACCGTGAAGCAGTCGTATTTAAACACGGGTATGCAGACGAAATCCAGCGTGATTCAAAGCCTGATCAAGCAGGAGCGTCCGCGTCTCGCGCTGATATTCTGCAACACAAAGGTTCGCGTCAAAAACCTGCACAGGCAGCTTAGGGAGCGGGGCATGGCGGTTTCCTACCTGCATGGCGACTTAAGCCAAAGCCAGCGCGATACCATTATGGACGCGTTCCGCAAGGGAAGAACGACTGTGCTGATCGCGACGGACGTGGCCGCGCGCGGCATCGATGTCAAGGATATCGATCTCGTGATCAATTGTGACGTGCCGGATAAAATGGAATCCTACGTACACCGCATCGGCAGAACGGGCCGCGCCGGAAGCACCGGCAGGGCGTGCACGCTGATCAGCCCGCAGGACCAAAGCAAGGTCGTGGATATCGAAAGGCATTTTCGCATTAAGCTCGTTGAAGAGAAAGCGGTATCCTGCTAACCTTCATTAAATAACAAACGGGAGCTGACAATTCGGGTTGTCGGCTCCTTTTATTTTTAGTATGTTTGTAATTGGGAAATTTACTGAATAGTCTATGCGATTTGCTAACAAAACGAAAACAGCGCCCGCAGAACATCATACGAACGCTGTAATCCTGTGATACCCTTTTGGCTTTGCCATGCGTTTTTTGCCCCCTCTTCATATAAAGGGTTATACTTATTATATCGTCTTAATTCAAAAAATGTTTATGGCTGCCGAACTGAAAGAACCTTTTTTTGCTCAAGCATGTCGCCAATCCCTGCGTACGGGTGAGGGTAACGGCCGTTTTCCCTTGTAAAGGAGGGCACGCAGGGGATGTCGTTGATCTGTACGGCGCGCTTCGGGCAGAAATTCAGGCAGGCGAAGCACATCGAACAGAACACATTCTGCTGCCATACCGGCCTTTTATCCATCATTTTTATTTTCCCTGACAGGCATACCTTTTCGCATATACCGCAGCCGCTGCAGTTTTCGTCCGCGCAGAAGTACTGTACTCCGCCGCTATGATCCGCCAGTTCCATGCCTGCGAGCACCGCTGTTTCGGTAAGAAACGCAGTCAGCCGGTTATTGCCAGATGGCTGCGTAACACCCGTATCGGGCGGAAAGCTCGTTGCTCCGGCATTTACGGTTCCAGCTAAAGCGTCGAGTTTCGTGATAACATCCTTCTCCATCTCCTCAATATCGGCCTTTGAAGGGACGGCATACCCCTGATGCCGGCTTTCGTTATTGCCCATATTCAGCACCAGCCGCGCGCTGAGGCGCTTGCGCTTTTTCCGCAGCAGCCGTTCGATCTTTTCAAAGCCCTTGAAAACCGTGCCGAAACGCGTCGCCACGGCAAAAAAATAATCGGCGGCGCTAAAATCGGTTTTTTTGATAAACCGCTTCACAAAGATGGGAATGGTCAGCGCATGCACGGGGAAAACGAAACCCACCCGCAAACCGTCCGTTTTAACCGACGCTTTGTCTGACAGGCTCGCGATGGGTAAAAGGCTCGCGCCTGGAATCCTTTTTTGAAGTTCCTGCGCGACAAACAGCGAATTCCCTGTACCGGAGAAATAGTAAATTTCCGTTTTCATAACCTCTCGTACTCCTTTAAAACGCATGAGATGATTTCGTTGATCTTGCAGTCCCGCTGTTGCTTGATAAAAAAATCGACGCCCATTATCCCGCCGAAAAGCTCCGGCTCCAAACCGATATGATGCAACGGCAGCATCAACTGCAGCGCGATAACAACAAGGTTTGACGGGCTGTACCTTGGGAACAATTCCTTTAGCAGCGGCATCACCATCGCGCAGGAATTCTTGCACCCCCGCTTCAACTCCGCGGCCAACGCTACTTTACATATTTTTTCGTACGCGAACGCGGCATCTGCGGTTGCCGTCATAATGGCTCTCAGCCTGTTTTCCGCGCCTTCGCCACCGCCAGCCATGATCGGATCGATGATGCCTTCCATCATCTTGGCGACAACCTCGCTTATAAGGTTCTCTTTGGAACGATAGTGGTAATTCACTAGCGCCGGATTCACGTCGGCCTTTGCGGCGATTTGCCTTGTGGTAACCCGGCCTGCGTCGGCTCCTCCAGCCAGCAGCTCCAATGTCGCCCGGTAAATCCTTTCCTTCGCGTTTTCTGCATCCCGTTTCATAATGCATCCCTCTTTAAAAGACTAATATTTAAACACGTTTTAAACATGTTTAATTATAGCGAAAAATTTAAAAAAGTCAATAAAAAAGTGTACATATTAAGGAAATTCGCTCATCAAGCAATAATCAGGCATTTTTATTATGAAATCAAAACAAGTACGGGATCGTCGATATAAAAAAAAGCGCTCGTAAATATTGATAGGAGCGCTGTATCCCGTAATATCCTATTAAAGTTTATATCCATAAAACCAGATAATTTTTAACGGATAAACTAGCTGATTACTTTTTCTCCTTCAGCAAATCGCGAATCTCGGCAAGCAGCAGCGCTTCGTCTGTGGGTGCAGGCGTTGCCGCGGGTTCCTCCGCTTTCTTCTTTTTAAACTTGCTCAGCAGCTTGACGATGAGGAATATGCACAGCGCAATGATCAGAAAATCGATCACGCTTTGTATGAACTGGCCGTATAGTATCGTCGCGCCGCCCTCAATCACGCCGTTTACTTCCGTGCCCCCCACCGTTACGCTGAGGCCCGCAAAATCGATGCCGCCGACGATGATGCCGATGACCGGCATAATGACATCGTTGACGAGTGAGGAAACGATCTTGCCGAACGCGCCGCCGATGATCACGCCGACCGCGAGGTCCAGCACATTACCCTTGGATATGAAGGCTTTAAATTCTTTAATCACAGACATTACAAAACCCTCCTTCTTATTTTATATTGACAGTAACCCAAACAGGGGGTTATTGGCAAGCGATATTGGCAAAACCGGGCGGCTTACTCCCCGCTGAATTCAATCGTCCATGTATGCTGCAAATTGCCGTAGGTGAATTCCAGTACAGTGCTGTGGCTGATATCGATAAAGGCTTCATAGGTGTATATCAAATATTCGCGCTGCCAGAACCAGCTTGATTCTGCTTCCTTGTCAACATCATAGGGCTGATCATCCAGCGTAACATATAGTTCTTCTGTAGTGCAGGCGGTTGCAACATATAGAAAGGGAGTATTATCTGTGATCTTTATCACCGACGCCCGTCTGTGGTAACAACGATGTCTCCCCTTCGTCTCACGAATTCATGGTATGTGGGTTTATCGTTCATATTCACCTCACTTCGGCATCAAGGTATAGTTATTGCTGGCACTTCATGGGTATTATACCATATTAGCTCGCTTCCGCAAACCATCTTCACGAACTATTGCATAAAATATGGCGGCGCGCTATAATACCCTTATACTTCCTGAAAGGAGATGGTTGATATGAATAAAAAGCAATCGGTCGCGGCCTTTCGGGAGGCTTTTTCAGGGTAATTCCTGCGCCTCCCGAAAACCAAACAAATAAACTCGGGAGGGTTCAATGCATACAGAATTGAATATGCTGCTGTATCGTGCGCGCTTTGCTCAGGAGGCTTTGGCGTATCCTTCGCTTTGCCCCGGACGCGTAGTGATGCAGCAAAAGGATTATTACACCGTCACGACGGACGCGGGCGAAGCGCTTGCGCAGGTATCGGGCAAGCTGCGCTTTGAAGCGGCTTCGCCGCTCGATTTCCCCGCCGTGGGCGATTTTGTAATGCTCGAAGACGGCGTGATCCGCCATGTGCTCACGCGTTTCAGCGTGCTCACGCGCAAGGCCGCGGGGCGCACGGCAGCGCCGCAGGCCATCGCTGCCAATATCGATGTGGTTTTCATCTGCATGGCACTTGACGCCGATTTCAACCTGCGGCGGCTCGAGCGGTATCTCACGCTCGTCTGGGACAGCGGCGCTGTGCCCGTCGTGGTGCTGACCAAGGCTGATCTATGCAACAACGCGCCGGCGCGCATCGCGGAGGCGCAAAGCGCCGCCATCGGCGCGGACGTGGTTACGGTCTCCGGTTTAACTGAAGAAGGCGTATCCGCGCTGCTGCCTTATATTCGCGGCAACACTGTAGCGCTCGTGGGCTCCTCGGGCGTGGGCAAATCCACACTGATCAACCGCCTTGCGGGCGAGGTGCTCATGGACACGGGCGGCCTGCGCGCCGACGGCAAGGGGCGCCACACCACAACGCATCGCGAGCTTTTTCCGCTTTGCGGCGGCGCGGTAATCGACACGCCGGGCATGCGCGAGTTGGGGATGGACGGCGGCGACTTGGAGCGCTCTTTTGCGGATATTGAAGCGCTGGCTGCGCAATGCCGCTTTAGCGACTGCGCGCATAAAACCGAGCCGGGCTGCGCCGTGCTCGAAGCGGTAGCGCGCGGTGAGATACCGCAGGAAAGGCTGGACAGCTTCCATAAGCTTAGGAAGGAAGCCGGCTACGACGGGCTGACCTCCCGCGAAATTGAAGCGGCAAAGCTCCGCGCGATGTTTCCGCGCGGGGGCGATGTATTCGTCGTCAAGAATAAAACGAAGTAAACCAAGCAGTAAGTAATGTACGCCGGGATCTTCCCCGGCGTACATTTAAAAAGGAGGAATATAAAGAAACCGTATAGTCCATTGATAAAAAATTTGTATCATTCGCGCTTCTCTTTCAGCAAGCTGCTCATATTAAATTAAATTGCGGCAAAATCGGCCATTTTTCTGACATTTTATCTGCGGCACTTGTATACTGAATTGTAAAGGAATATAATGTGTTATGGCGTTTGTTACATGTGGGGCAGCCGCCAATACTGTTTTTTGCGTTCACAAATAAGCTCATTGCATTGGTTTTACGTTTTTCTGATGATTAAAAACAGATTAAGCGATCTATTTCTGAAAGATCTCATACAACTATATATTAATTAAAAGGAGAAAAATATATGACCTGTCCGAATTGTGGTTTCGAGAACGAAAGCGGCTCCCGCTTCTGTAAACAGTGCGGCACACCGCAGATTGCTGCGGCACAGGAACCATACGCACCGCCCCAGCCCGCGTATAATCCGCCGCCCCAGCCCGCGTATAATCCGCCGTCTTATACACAGCCCGACGCTCCTGTCCAACAGACAAAGAAGAAATCCAAAGCGGGCCTGATTATCGGCATCTGCGCAGGCGTGCTCGTAATCGCCGCTGTGGCAGTGGCGCTTATTTTCCTTCTTCCTTCCGGGCCTTCCGTGGAAGGATATTGGGTCAACGAGGACGAGGGCATCGTGCTTTCTTTAGAAAAGGACGGCGCGCTCATGTGGTATTCGCTGGCCGGTTCCGTTGAATCGGACTACGATTTTGACAGCAAAACCGGCGAAGGCGATTTTAAAGCGGATAAAATAAAATACGCGTTTACCGTGGACGAAGACAGGCTCAAACTCACCAATACCGATACGGACGATACGCTTAAATTCAGTCGCGCCGAAGAAGAGCCGGAAATCGAAGAGATCATCACCGCGCAACTGATCGGCCTTTGGACAAACGAGCAGCTCGGAGAAGTGCTGGAACTCAAAGAGGACGGCAAAGCGGAAAGCCATAACTCCCAAAGTAACGTTTCAGGCGATTTCGAATTTGATAAAAAGAACGGCGAATGCACCGTTACCTTCGACAGCTCGAAATATATCTTTACGAGCGATGGCGAATCGCTGAAGATGGATAATGGCGACACCTACACCAAGGCTTCCGACAATATGAATATCGAGGAATTCATCGCCGCGCACAGCAACGGCATCATCGGCATATGGTACGATTCCGTCGGAGTATCGGGTACAATCGAATTCCTTGAAGATGGCACGTACATATTCACGTCCGGCGGTGTACCTTACTACGGAACCTTTACTTTTGACGGCGCAACCGGCACCGGCGATTTTACGTCCGATTACGGGACTTCCGGGACGATGAACTATTCCGATGGCATTCTCTATGCCGACGGCATATACTTCACGAAGGAATATGTGGAGCAACAGACAGAAAGTACCGAAACGTATTCAGAAATAACCGGTACGTGGTATGAATCGACTGGCGATGTTGAAATCACATTCTACGACGACGGTACATACTACAAGTATGACTACGTCAGTTCTACTTCCGAGTATGGCACCTACACTTACAACACCGCTAATCAATATGGCACGATCACCAACACTTCCACCTACAGCAGTGAGGATTTCTCTATAACCGGCGAAACGATGACTCTTGACTACTATACGTATACGAAAGACTACGCCAACACGAGCAATTCCATTGAAGGCATTTGGTTCGATACGGCAGGCCAGGCGGGTTCTATCGATTTCTTCGGAGATAACACGGTGGTCATGGATTACGAGGAAAGTTACCTGTACGGTACATATGAATACGATACAGCATCCAACTACGGCACCATGCAGTTCGAAAAAGGCAGCGATACGCTTAATTACACACTATACTTATATAGCGGTGAACTTTATATATATGATGCTGAAAACAATATGGTTCTATTTACACGGGACTACGTAAGTCAGAACTGATGCAGCTTAAAATAAGTTTAAGGAGCCGGTGAACCCCGGCTCCTTTTCGTTTCACACCTTCACCGTCAATATCAATTCACGATTCTTTTCTACCATCTCTCCCGACGCATAATGCAATATCCGGATGGAGTTGGCCTCCTCTGCGTTCAATTCCGCAACAACCGCGCCGTTCAACATGACATATATCCGGTCGCACATGCCAACAAGCTCGAAGGTCTGACGACGCAACGATCATGCTCTACTTTGTGCGACAGATTATTTATGATATTGTAAAGCTCTACTTTTGGGGTGATATCAAGGTTCATGGAAGGCTCGTCCATAATAAAAATGCTTGCATCCGCGTAGAGCCATTTAGGCAGCGCCACCTTCACGCGTCACTGCGATGCGGTCGGATATTCTCACGACGTCCTCGATTCGGTGTGAAATGAATATAACCGTAACGCCCGCCTCCTTCAGCTTGCGTATGATTCTAAACAGGTTTTGTACTTCGTATTCGGTAAACGAAGCCGTTGTCTCATCCAGTATGGGCACCTTTACATTCAACATGAGCGCTTTTGCGATTTCGACCATCTTCTTTTGAAGATATCTACATAACATAGTAAAATCACTTTTTAGACCGAAATGCTTCAAGTAACATTTCATAATGATCATTCGGGTGATGACGGGTAGGTACACGTGCGTACAAGGCCGCTGGAAAATCCGGCGGCCTCTTCATTTCGTCCGGAACCATGCGTATGTAACCATACTGGTATCAATACCAAGAACATAAATCCGGCGCGGTGAAAACGGATTTGAATAATTATGGGAGAATCAACGAATCAAAAACACGCGGAGTATTTCACAGCAATTTATATACGATGCAGCGTATGTCATCATATAGTTAAAATTATCATATGAATACTAAAATAATGAATACTAATACTTGACGAACGGGATATTACCTTGTATAGTACATGTAAGGACAAGATGCAGGTAAATGATATGACGCAAGAACAGGGTATGCCAAAGTATGAATTGGTAAAAGACTACATCAAGCATCTGCTG
>CAYNFL010000033.1:8364-12646 GCA_964396465.1 uncultured Christensenellaceae bacterium | reverse complement strand
GCTACAAATACCCGCACGAATATGAGCGCCACTACACGCCGCAGCAATACCTGCCCGATAACATGATCGGCACGAAGTACTATCAGCCTTCCGACGAGGGGTATGAGAAGAAGATCAAGGAGACGAGGCGGTATATGGGGCGGAAGGAGGAGTGATTGAAGATAAATGATCCGATTCTTTGAGGAGATGGCAGCATCATTACCGATTGCGATTTTATAGGTGATCCAAAATCAATTCGCTATATTTCTAGTCTGGAATCATACTTTCGCCGCGCGGACATTTTGCCAGCGCGGCGTCTATTTTCTCTCTCGTTTCTTCGAGCATCGCGCGCACGTCGCCCAAGGGCAGAGAGCGGTAATCCCCCCGCGCGGCGTGCCACAGCGCAAGGCGCAGCTTGCGCAGCGTTTTTAACGCTTCGTCGCAATCGGTTTCCAGCGCCGCGTACGCCGCCTTCTCGCGCGCGGTGACGGCGGGCTTGCGGTCAAACCGCATGCCTTCGGTGAGCTGCGCGATGCGCTCTTCCTCCGTCATATTTCCACCACGTCGCCCGCATAGAGCCGCAGCGCGGTGGTGTGCAGCTCCAGCTTTTCGGTCGCGTCGCGCCCGGTGCAAAAGCCTGTGTAGATCCTTTTGATATGGTGGTCTTCGAAGTATTTGATGATGGCGCGAATCTCTATGCTGGGTTCCGCGCGGTACTTCATGCCGAAACGCCGCGCGCCGTCCAGATGGAAGCCGCCCGCGACGCCCGATATCTTGCCGAATTTATCCTCGGCGCACTGCAGCATGTTGATCACGCCGTTGTGCGAGCAGCCCGTGAGCACGGCGGTGCCGCCCGCGGTGCGCACCGCGAGGTAAAGCTCGTGCGCGAGGCTGTCGCGCACGAATTCGTCGCCGCGCCGCTCATACAGCAGCGTCGAGAATACGGGAGGCTTGCGGTGGTTGCGGATATCGGCGGCCGTGACGCCCTCAAAAATCTCGGTGTCGTCGTCGATGAGGCGGATGCGGTCCCCGTATTTGTGAAAAAGCTCCGGGTCGATGCCGCACTGTTCCATGCGGAAAGGCTTGCGGATGTAGAAATCGCCGCGAGTCTCGCTTTTCATATAAACCGTCGCGCGGCTGTTGATTTCAAGGAAATTGGGCAAACCGCCTGCGTGGTGCGCGTGCGCGTGCGATATGACGCAGGCGTCCACCTTGGAAAGGTCGATACCCAGCAGCGTGGCGTTGTATATGAATTGATCGCTCGCCCCCGTATCAAATAGTATGCGGCGCTTGCCGTGCTCGAAATAAAAGCTCAAGCCTTCGTCCGGCAGAAACGCCGTGCCTTTGCGGCGGTTCCTCTCAACCAATGTATAAATTTTCATAACGTTTTCTCACTTTCACAGACAGAAAGTGCCCCGGCAGGCTCCGGTTCTCCAAAGTATGAAAGGTAAAGATTCCGTTCAATCGTATCCGTCCGGGCTGCTGCCGGCTGGGCCGACCGGGATTGTGCGGCTGCGGCGGAGCGCTTGGCAGCCGGTGCCTCGTTAAAGAAGCGTGTGGGATGGGCATCCTCGCCACAGGATAAAAGCTCCAGTATCGACGTATCCAGCGCTTTGCAGATTGATTGCAGCGTTTCGAAGCGCAGCGTTTTGCGGCCCTTCTCGATATAGGAAAGCGTGGACTGCGAGATGCCCGCTTTCTTTGCAAGCGCGTACTGCGCCATGTTTTTTTGTTTGCGTATGAATTTTATTTTTTCGCCGATATTTTTACCCATAGCAAACCGCCTCATATCACAATATTAACTGTATTTTATCATTATCCCAAACAAAAAACAATTGCCTATGGCGGAAGATATAGGAATATTCGAATGGTTTATTCACATAGCATAGTATGTGCGGAGTTAAGCGCGCTTCACAGAAACCGCGCCGGTGACATATATATATACTGTCTGCTGATTCCCGTGTTGTATGTGATCGGTATGCTGCTTAAAAAAATACCGAACATCAAGGACTGGCTGATTCCGTGGATACTGCTGGGACTCGGAATGATCGGCGGCTTTTTCCTTTCAGGCATGCAGCTTTCCGGCATATTGCAAGGCGTGCTCGTCACAGGTGTTACGGTATTTGCCAACCAGCTGTATAAGCAGACTATCGTAAAGTCGAAGGGCGGCGGCGATTCGGATGCGTCCGGCGGCGGCGGTTCGGATGCGTCCGGCAGTGGTAATACGGGTTCTTCCGGCAGCAGCTGCACGGGCGGCGGCGGCGATTCGGATGCACTGGGCTAAGCTTTAAGATTCGCGCCTACGGAAAACGAAGGGCAGCGCGTTGTAGACGGCCGCGCAAGCGGCCAGCCCTGCAACGCACGCAAGCGGCGAAAGGCTGCCAAGCGACGTGAGCCATCGCGACGGCAGCACGCGCGCGATGACGCTGACCCAATCGGAAGAGGGCAGCTTGACGAGCAGCGACCCGAACAATACGTTGGCGGCGGTTATAGCGCAGATGCACAGCATCAGCGCCGTTTTGTTTTCGATGGAGGAGATCAGCGCGGCGACGCCGCCGTAGGCGAATACGTACAGCGCGAACATTACGGCAAGCGGCAGCACGAGATCTCCCGCGCCCGCGAGATAAAACGCGGTAAGCGGTATTACGGCGCAGGGCAGCATGCACAGCGTGTCCGCGACAGAGGAAAACAACCGGTAACGCGCCATCGAAAACGCGCGCGAGGAAAGCCGCGCGGCAAAATCTTTCCCGCGATCCATCAGCGCAAGGCCGGATAGCATGAAGAAGCACGCGAGCGCCGCAAGCAAATAAAGCGACGTATAGGCGGCGTCGAGCAGCGGCGTGACCTCTCCCGTTTCGCCCGATGCGTTGAGCCGTTTGAGCGTCAGTATCGGGTCGTCCGTGCCGACCATAATATCTTCAAACACCTGATCGTGCAATTCCTCGCCGCCGAGCTTGCCCGCTTCGATCGCGCTGTAGCTCGTCATCCAAAGGCGCATCGCCTGGCTGCCCACGCTTTCCGAGATCACGCCCGCAGCGGTGCTGTAGGGCGAGCGCAGCATTTGCAAGGTGTCCCTGTATTCGCCTTCCTTAATGGAATTCTCAAACCCTTCTTTGATCACGAATACGCATTCGAGCCTTCCGCTTTGCAGGTTCGCGGTCAAGGTTTCCCTGTCGCCGTGCGTCACCCAAACCACATCCAGCGCTTCCACGTTTTTGAGCAGCAGCCGTGAATACGCCGTATCGTCCTCGTCGATCCAGCCGACGGGCACAGGCGCGTCGGGGATGATAAGGCCGATAAACGGGCTGACCGCAAGCAGCAGCGAGAGTAGCATCAGCGTGAGGCCATGCGCAGTGGTAAGCAGCGTTTTAAAGCGGTATTTGATTGTCGCGCCGGAAAGCTTCAATGCGACCTCCTTTGAAAGCGCTTCAGCGATATGGGAAGCAGCAGCGCGATGCAGCAAAGCAGCAGCAGAGAATACAGAATTATACCCTGCGCGTTGCCATCGAACAGCCCCGCGATGCAAAGGCGCAGCGCCGCGGCGAACGGCGAGTAATAGCAGACGTCGCGAATTAACTGCGGCAGGAAGGCCGAAGGCACGATGAGCCCGCCCAGCAGCGCGAAAAATAGCGCGCTCATGAATGCGACGCGCACCGCAAGCGGCGCGCTCTTGGCGAGCAGCCCGACAAGCAGCATGCCAAGGCTGATGAAGCCGCACAGCAGCAATCCTGAGAGCAGCAGTATGGGCAGGCTGCCTGAAAACTTTGAAGCCGCGCCCGCGATAATTCCGAGCGCGATGGCGAGCACGAGAAACTGGATAAACGAAAACACCGTACCCGCAAGCCAGCGCGAAGCAAAGCATGTGCGCGCGGAATGCCCCGAAAGCAGCTGCCGATGGATGAGGCCGGTTTCGTGATCGTCCGCGGTGATGCGCGCGACCGGCAGCGCGCCCAGCGCCACGAACAGTATGAGAAAGCTTGCCGCGTAATACTCCACGGGCAATGCGCTGCCGAGGGGCGAAGCTTCCTCGGTATTCTCATATAGCGCGGAGCGCCCCAGCACATCGGTTACAAATCCAAGCCTTGTGGAGGTATAGATATCGCCTGCGGTGGTGGTATCGATGCCATAGTCGCGGCTGTCGCGGTAGAGCATATTGACGGCGTGCTGGCCGTAGCTGACGAGCTCTACGCCCGAGCTTAACGTCTCGAACAGCAGCGCGTCCTCAAGCGGCATATCCGCGTTGCCCACATAGGTGATCTCGATGCTGCCGCCGTTGTAAAGAGTGTCCTGCATGCCGAAGGGG
>CAYNFL010000033.1:0-8354 GCA_964396465.1 uncultured Christensenellaceae bacterium | reverse complement strand
CCCCCCTGACTCAATATATCCTGCATCCCCGAAGGGATGTGGATATACGCGGCCGCGCCGTCTTCCAGCGCGCTAAGGCCTTCCTGCTCATCGGATACGTACTTCGCACTGATGAGCCCGCCCAGCGAATCGCTGTCGGTTAACGAATTCAGTATTGTCTTCGTAAACAGGTCGTCGTCCTCGTTCCATACCGCAACAAAAAAGTTGTCCGCGCGGACGTTGGAAAAGAAGTAAGGCGCGACGGTGAATGAAACGAGCAATACCAAAATGAGCGGCGCGAATATCGATATGAGTATCGCCGTTTTATTTTGCAGAAGCCTTTTTAAATCTACCGAAAAAAGTTTTTTCATCCGCAATTCTCCGGGATCATATTGCTTTTGTTACGCGGTATAATGCCGGATCGCGTCGGAAAGGCTGATCCCGTCCGAAAAATCCATGCCTCCGTAATAGGTGACTTCGCCGTGGCACAGCGCGATGAGCGCATCGGCTAAAAGCTGCATTTCCTCAAGGTAATGGCTGGTGAATATGATCGTGACGCCGCTGCGCTTGAGCGCGCATAGCGTATCAATGATGCGGCGCCGGTTGGCGATATCGACGCCCGCAAGCGGCTCGTCGAGTATCAGCAGCGAAGGCCGCAGCACGAGCGACGCGCCGATGTTGAGGCGGCGCTGCATGCCGCCCGAGAGCTTGGATACCCTTCGCTTTTCCACGTCCTTTAAATCGATGAGCGAAAGCGCCCACGAATAGATCGCGTCGTCCTGCGCTTTCATCCAGTAGCGCAGGTTGTCGCGCACGGTCAGCTCCTGCATCAGCGCGATGCCCTGCGGCACGTAGCCGATCAGCTCACGCGCGCGCGCGGGCTCTTTAACGGCATCGATACCGCCGATGGTAAGCTCGCCGCTGTCGGGCTTTGAAGCGGTCGCGAGTATCTTCAAAAGGGTCGTCTTGCCCGCGCCGTTTTCGCCCACGACGGCCAGCGCGCTGCCCTTCGCGACCGACAGACTCACGCCTTTAAGGTATTGTGTCTTGCCGTAGCTTTTCGTCAGATTTTTGGCGGTGACCAATCGTTTTACCGTCCTTACGCAGTATTTGACTTTCAGTATATCATGGTAAATTAAGAAAGGTCAACTTGCAATCAGGGCAGCAAAAAGAGGTTGCCGCTGCAGTTGCGCGCAAAGGGGGCATGCCTTATAATGAAGGTATATTGCATGTTGGAAAGCGGACAAACCATCGCGCGGGTGAACCGCAGAACGGTCAGATGATGATGCAGATCAGTACGAACACGGCGAGCGTAATCCCCGTCACCATACCGAACTTTTTGAAATAACGGATGTCGCTTTGTTCGAAGTAGATGCTTTTACGGACGCCGCCCCACGCGAGCGTATACTTTTTAAGCGTATGCCAGCGCGTAAATTCGATGTGAAGCAGCGCGAGCTCCGCAAACGCGAACAGCAGCGACATCAGAAACATCGTGACGGGCAGCGCGCCAAGGCCCATCAGCGGCAGCACGAGCGAACGCGGAGAGAACCCGGCAAGCGCCATCTGCCCTTTGGCCAGCAGATAGATCATCCAGGCGTACAGGCCTATCGGCAAGAGCAGCGCAGCGCCGATGAGTACCGCAGAAAACGCGGAGACCGCAACCATGGTGAGAAAATCCGGACGGAAGTTGACGATGGCGCGCGTCTCCTCAAAGGAATAGTAGCGATCCTTGGAAAACAGGGGCCGGTCGGTGGCGCGCAGCGCCGCGGAGGTGCGCTTGTCCATGAACTTGACGTCGCGGATGTGCAGCAGGCGGATATAGTCCTCCTCCTGCAGGCTAAAGGTTTCCTTCGGCCAGAATTTTAAAATGTATATACCCGCGTATTGAAGCGAATAGATCCGGCCTATCTCAAAGCGGTTAAAACTGAACGGCAGCCAGACGAGCAGCCGGAACACCCTTGGGGTATCGTCATGAAGCGAGGACACGGGCGTAAAATACAGGCGGTAACGGTGCAGCCCCGCCACGCGCTCCTTGGAAAACAGCAGCATGTTCTCGCGCTCGGTCTTTTTCATGTCAGCCTCCTTTGACGATATGCGCTATTATCTCATAAATCCGAAAAAAGGGAAAGAGGAAACTAAAAAGCCGGGCGCAACCGCGAGGGGACGGATGGCGCGTGCGCCGGGAAAGCAGGGGTGAGGAGCATTGGGTGAAAGGCAAACCCCCATCATGGATGCGCTGAATGCCATCGGCAAAAGCGCCAATGTACGGCTGTGCATGCCGGGGCATAAGGGGGACACGGGTTTCTTTGGCGGGGAGATGCTGCGCTTTGACATCACTGAGCTGCCGGGCGCGGACAATTTGCTGTGCCCTTCGGACATCATCGCGAAATCCGAAGCGGTGCACGCCGCGTTTGCGGGCGCGGAGGCCGCGTTCTTTACCACCAACGGTTCCACCGCGGGCAACCTCGCGATGCTCTCGCTTCTGCGCGGCAAAAAGGTGATATTCCCGCGCGGCGTGCATGTAAGCGCCGCCAACGCGATATCGATGTTTTCCATCACGCCGGTGTTTATGGACGCGCCGCCATGCGATTATCCCAATGCCGTGCGCGTGGAGGATGTGCGCGAAGCGCTGAAGAATCACCGCGACGCGGCGGCGGTGTTCATCGTTTACCCCAACTATTTCGGGCTGTGCTGCGACCTTTCCGCGATCGCGGCGGCGGCGCACCGCGCGGGCGTGCCGCTGCTCGTCGATGCGGCGCACGCGGCGCACTTCGCGTACTCGCCGCTGCTGCCCGCTTACCCGGCGCAGGCGGGTGCGGATATCTGGACGGAAAGCACGCATAAGATGCTGCCCGCGATGAACCAGTGTGCCTGCGTCTGCGTGGGCCGCGAATCGCTGATCGGCAGAGCACGCGTAAGGCAGGCGCTTTCGCTCGTGCAGACCACAAGCCCGTCGTATCCGCTGCTCGCGTCGATGGATTACGCATACGCCTACATGCGGGACCGGGGTGCTGAGGAGCTTGCCCGCGTCGTGCGGTTGGCCGAAAGGCTGACTACTGCGCTGGGCGCGATACCCGGCTGCGTATGCCCGGACATTACGGGCGCGGCCGCGCGCGATCCGCTCAAGGTGATCGTCGATGTCAGCGGCATGGGATATACGGGGCTCGCGGTACAAACGGCGCTGGCGGCGCAGGGTATTTACGTGGAGACGGCCGATATGAAGAACCTGCTGCTGCTGCTGACCGTGGGCGACACCGCGACGCAGCTCGACAGCTTCCGCCGCGCGCTTGCACAGATGCCGAAAATTCGAGGTAAAAATTTGTTTTTTTCACCTTACAGCATGCCGCCGCACACAAAGTATTCGCAAAGTTCGTGGTTTTGGGGTAATATAGAAAAGGTCAAAATCGAGCGCGCCGAAGGGCTGATCTGCGCCGTCGCGGCGGGTGTGTACCCGCCCGGCGAAACGGTGGTCATGCGGGGGCAGCGTATTTCGTACGAGATCGCAGGGTACCTGCTGGAGGCGAAGCGTCAGGGCTTCAGCCTTTTCGGAGCGGAGGGCGACTTAATACCAGTTTATAAGGAGAGGGCATGATTCATTGCATCAGTGGAAAGACAGACGGTTATGAGCATGTTTTTTTTGATCTGGACGGTACAATTACGGAATCGGGGCCGGGGATTATCAACGCCGTGCAGTACATGCTGGGGCGCATCGGCATGACGGAGAACGACGAGGATCACCTGCGAAGCTTTATCGGGCCGCCCACGACGGAGAACTTAATAAGGCTGTACGGTTTTTCGAAGGAGGAGGCGCAGCATGCATATATGTTCTTTCTGGAATATTACGAATTGCAGGGCTTTTATGAGAGCCAATTGTATGACGGTATCGTGGAGGCCATTGGGGATATACGGCGATCAGGCAAACGCGTATATTTGGCGACAGCCAAGCCGGAGCATATCGCGATGATGGTGGTCCGGCATTTTGATTTGCTGCCGCTGTTCGACCGTGTGTTTGCGGTACGGCGCGATATCGGTATATTCGATAAGGTGCAGGTGCTGCAGTATGCCGCGGCCGAACTTGGCAGCATCCCCGCGCCGGTGATGGTGGGCGACCGCAGCTTCGATATCGACGGCGGGCATGCCGTGGGGTTTGCCACGGCGGGCGTGCTTTACGGCTACGGCGGCAGGGACGAGCTGCTGGCCGCAGGATGCGACTATTTGCTGGACAGTACGGCGGATCTGCCGGTGCTGATGGGAGGAATGGATGAAGGGACTGTTTATCGCGTTTGAAGGCGCGGACGGCTGCGGGAAATCGACACAGATCCGGTTTTTGGCGGAACATCTTGAGAGCGCGGGGCTTTCCGTGCTCTGTACGCGGGAACCGGGGGGCAGCCCCGTCGCGGAGAAGATTCGCACGGTGCTGCTCGATCAGGAGAACGCTGGCATGGGGGCGATGACCGAAGCGCTGCTGTATGCCGCCGCGCGCGCGGAGCATGTGCGGCAGGTGGTCAAGCCCGCGCTGGAGGCGGGCAAGGTGGTGCTGTGCGACCGGTTTGTGGATTCGTCGATCGCGTATCAGGGCTATGGACGGGCGCTGGGCGCGAAAACCGTATGGAATATCAACGAAGCCGCGGTGGACGGCATACTGCCCGACGTCACGGTATTCATGAACGTGCCGCCCGAGCAGGCGTTTGCGCGCATGAACGAGAACAAGCAGTATGACCGGCTCGAAAACGAGAGCATGCAGTTTCACCGTCGCGTATACGAGGGATATATGGAACTCAGCAAGAAGCCGGGCGTGATCGTGATTGACGCGCAGGGCACGAAATACGATACGCGCGAAGTCATACGCGAAAAGATTGAAACCGTGCTGAAGGAAGCGGGGCTGCTGTGAACGGGGCTGCCGCTTTTCTGGAAAGCGCGACCAAGCGCCTTAATAGCGCGTATCTGCTGATCTGCCCGCGCCCGGATGTCGCAAGGCGGCTGACAGACGAGTTTTTAATGCGCCTTTACTGTAAAAAGGGCGGATGCGGGGTTTGCGCGGACTGCCGCAAGGCGCAGAATGGCCACGTGGACGTGCTGCGGCTTTCCGCGCCGCGCGTGGACGACTTCCGGGAGGCGATTACGTTCGTTTCGCAGCAGCCGTACGAAGGCGCGTGCCGCGCGGTTGTGGTCGAAAACGCGGACGGCATGACCGACGCCGCGGGCAACAGCATATTAAGGACGCTCGAGGAACCGCCTGAAAACGCGGTGTTTATATTGCAGGCGCGCAGCGCGGCGGGCGTGCTGCCCACCATCGCGTCAAGGTGCGCAGGCGTGCATATCGCGCCGGAACGCGGTGCCGCAGCGCGCATCGCGGCGGAACTCGGCGTGGACGGCGATACGGCGCAGGCGCTGTTTGACCTCTCGGGCGGGTTCGTGGACGAAGCGAGGCGCATATACGCGGATAAAGCGCTGCTCGCGTTGCGCGGTGAAATGCTCGATATCTGTGTGAAGCTTTGCGGCCAGAAAAACGATGCCGTCAGCGCCCACGCGGATTTTCTCGAAACGAACAAGGACAACATACTGCCGCTGCTTTGCGTCATGCAGTCGTTTTTTCGGGATATATTGGTATATAAAAAGACAGGGAACGAGGCGCTTATCGTCAACTGCGACCGGGCAGCCGACATACTTCGTATCGCTTCGGGCTTTACAACGGGCGCGGCGTATAATATGATAAACGTAATACTGGAAACGGAGAGACGGCTTGCCTTCGCGCTGAACTTTCGTCTCGCGGCGGAATGCATGCTTTTCGATATGCTGAAGGAGAAGAACAGATGGAAAAAGTAATCGGCGTACGGTTTAAACGTGTAGGCAAGGTATATTATTTTCTGCCCGGCAAGATACAGTTTAAGGAGGGCGACCACGCCATCGTGGAGACAGCGCGCGGCATGGAATACGGCGAAGTCGTCGTGCCCGAAAAAGACGTGGAAGACAAGGACATCGTCGCGCCCTTAAAGCAGGTGATCCGCCGCGCGACCTCCAAGGACGATAAAAAGATGGAGGAGAACAAGCGCAAGGAGACGGAAGCGCTGGAGACGTGCGAGCAGAAGATTAAAAACCACGGCCTCGCGATGAAGCTCATCGACGTGGAGTACACGTTCGACAACAGCAAGGTCGTGTTCTATTTTACCGCGGAGGGCCGTGTCGATTTCCGCGACCTTGTCAAAGACCTCGCGGGCGTGTTCAAGACACGCATCGAGCTGCGGCAGATCGGCGTGAGGGACGAGGCCAAGATGATGGGCGGCCTCGGGCCGTGCGGCAGGCCGTGCTGCTGTTCATGCTTCCTCGGCGATTTCTCACCGGTGTCGATCAAGATGGCCAAGGAGCAGAACTTGTCATTATCGCCGACCAAGATCAGCGGGCTGTGTGGGCGGCTGATGTGCTGCCTTAACTACGAGCACGCGCATTACTGCGAGACGCGCCGCCGCATGCCGAGGCTCGGCAGCACCGTGGGGACGCCGGATGGGCAGGGCGTCGTGATTGAGAACAACGCGATTACCGAGAAAGTGCGTGTGAAGATCACGCTGCCCGACGAAAGCTTCGATATCAAAACATTCGAGCTGGCCGACGTGCAGTTTGTCGGCAGGGGGGTTACCGCCGCAAGCGACGATGACGAACCAAATAGCAAGGATTTGGACGAGGAAGTGCGCTCGCTGCTCGACGACTGAGCGCGAGCGGTCTTCACCGGATCTGAATATTCAAAGCATGCCGCCCTTTCGTTTTAAGTATGAAGGGGCGTTTTATTTGCATTTAATGAATATCAGAGTGCATCTCTGAATTCCGGGTAGTTTTGCTTCCGCATCTTCGCTGTTAATAATCATTGATTAATGGGCGAAGGAACTGCTGGTATCCGGCTGGATGTTCGACATCGTTTAAAATATCATATTTTAAAGAATAATGTCGTTTTCGGTTATTGCATTTTTACGCATGTGTAGTTACAATGTACGTGATTAAAATTACCGGAGGTAACTGGGATGGCATATATCATCACCGACGCCTGCGTATCGTGCGGTACATGCGAGAGCGAATGCGCTGTAGAAGCGATTTCCGAGGGCGACGGCAAATATGAGATCGATCCGGAACTCTGTATAGACTGCGGCTCCTGCGCGGATGTATGCCCGAGTGATGCGATCGAACAAGGCTGAACGCAGCCGGGCAAAAGGCCTTAACCAAGGCCTTTTTTGTTTGACTTTATGATCTCTTCGGGCTCAATCAGCACGTCAAAGCCGTGTCTGTACACCCATTGCGCCGTATAGGCCGCGGGCTCTCCGGCGGTATGCCGGGCAGCGGTTCCGTATCCATGAAAAGCGCGTATACGCGCACGCGACTTTTCATTTGCAGCATAAGGCGCGTATGTTACCCTTGTATTAGGGCTGTAAAGTTTGGGAAAAATCAGCGCCGGCGTTTGCAGTCGATCAGATACATACCGTCCAACCGATAAACGGACTTTCCGCAGTGCGCGCTTAAAAGCGTTAAGTCGAAGCTGTTTTTCTTTGGGCAAACCGCAATATCGCGCAGCTCGATTTTTTCATCGGGGCCGGTAACCGCGATCGTTTCGCATATATCGAAGCAATCGCAGGCGCTGACTTCCACGGTATCCCCGCAGGCCTGATAGCTTTTGAGCGGCACGGAAACGACCACCTTGACGGTTCCCTGAACCACCGTGCGTATTTGGGCGCTTTGCCCTTCGCCTTCGGGTTCGTAAGCCAAAAATATGCCGCGACGGCTGATTGAAACGTTGGCACGGCACGCCCCGTGCGGCTTGTAGCCGTCCGGCGCAACGATGTACAGGCAGAACATCTTCTCGATCGGCGTGTTCCAAAGCTGCGGGCTGTCCGTATTCTGGCGCGGCACAAGGCGCTCGGCAGATTCATGCACCGCTTCTCCCGCGGTGAACGCGACGCGCAGCGGTTCGGGCGGCAGCTCGGCATCGAGCGTGATGCGAAATTCCGTGGGCGGATCCTCAACGTAGCGCCCCACCCATTCATCGACGACTACGCCCGAAAAATGTAAATCGCCCGTGAGCTCGGGCGTGGTTTTCATCGCGCTGGCGCTTTGCCACGCGCCCGCGCGGCGGCGCTTCTCGCATGCGATGAGGCAGACTTCATTCAAAAATTTCTGCGCGTCGCCCGGACATACCTCGATGGCCCAGCTCGATATGTCGCACGGGTGCTCTCCGTTGCCTTTTACGCGTACGGTGATCGTCGTGATGCCTTCCGCGCATATGTATTCCGTGAGTTCAAACGAATAACCCGCCAGCAGCAGTGCCTTGTTTTCCGACATGATAACCACTTCCTTTCACGGGATGGGGGCGAATAAAAGCGGCAGCGGAATAA
>CAYNFL010000032.1:0-12996 GCA_964396465.1 uncultured Christensenellaceae bacterium | reverse complement strand
CACAAATACGATGTGCAGGGCGATGATGGCGAGATGCGGGACGCGGGCTGCACCGTGCATGTAACGAAGGTGGAGCTCGGGCTGACGCGCGTGATGAAAGCGGACAGCAGCGAATACTACTACATCCCCGTATGGAACTTTTACAGTGACGTAGAGCATACCGCTGAATATCAGGAGAAGTACTATAAAGGTGAGGATTATGAAGAAGCAATGGCTCAGATGAAGGATGTAGACGAAAAAGGCAACCCCGAATGCATGGTATCGGGTTATCCGCAGGCATGGGGTTCGGTGACGATCAACGCGCTGAACGGCAGCGTGATCGACCGCGACCTGGGCTATTGACGCTGCGGGCTTTAGCCCAGCAGCGTCGCGACCGCCATCGCGGATACCCCCTGTTGCAGCCCCTCAAAGCCCATGCCCTCCGTCGTCGTGGCTTTGACGCTGACGTTTTCGATATCGGTTTGAAGTGCTGAAGCGATGTTTTCCCGCATCTGCGGCACAAAGGGCGCGAGGCGCGGCTTTTGCATGATCACCGTGGAATCAACGTTGACGATGGCATAGCCTTTGCCGGTGATGATCTCCAATGTGCGTTCCAGCAGTTTTAAACTGCTGATGCCGCGGTAGGTTTCAGTTTCCGGGAAGTGGTGCCCGATATCTCCCGCTGCGGCTGCGCCGAGCAGTGAGTCGATGATCGCGTGAATCAGCACGTCCGCGTCGCTGTGGCCTGAAAGCCCGTGCGTATACGGCACATTCACGCCGCCCAAGTACAGCGGAAGCCCCGCCACAAGCCGGTGTGCATCGTAGCCTGTGCCGCATCTGTATGATTGTTTTGTGATTCGCTGTCCCGTCATGATGTCCTCCTGTGTTGTGATTTTAATGTTGTGATGATTGGCTTCAACCAGATGTACGGGGATACCCAGCCGCTCGATCAGGCTGCTTTCGTCGGTGCCGAGGAAGCCGTCTGCGAGGGCTTTTTCATGCGCTTCTTTGAGCAGGCCAAAGCGCGCGGCCTGAGGGGTTTGTATGGTGACGATGCAGCTGCGGTCGATGGTGCCCGTGATGGTATCGCCTTCCACCGTTTTAACGGTATCGTGCGTACGTGCGCCGACGGCGGCTGCGCCGTAAACTCGCGCGGCCTGCACGCAGGCGGCAAACAGCCGCGGCTCAGCGAAACAGCGCGCAGCGTCGTGTACGAGTACGATTTCCGCGTCCGAAATGACGGCAAGCGCGTTGGCGACGGAATACTGGCGTTCGCTGCCGCCTTGTACGAGCGAGAACGCGCTGCCGAATATGCTTTCTGCCGCCGTGCCGATGATGTCTTTGTCCTGATCACGAATAACGATGACAATATGATCGAAGCAGCCGCCTTGCTTCATTGCTTCCATGGAACGTTCGATAACGGTTTTTTGCCCGATGCGCAAAAAAATTTTATCTGCGCCCATGCGCGTGGAAGCGCCCGCAGCCAGCAGTATGCCCACGGTCTTACCCATTGCGCTTTTCCTCAAGGATTTCGTACATGCCGTCTGCGTCCTCTTTGCGCGCGGTTTCGTTGATGCTTACTATACGCGCTTTGAGCGTAGATGCGCCGAAGCGAATCTCGATGATATCGCCCACCTTCACATCCTTACCCGCTTTCGCGACATTGCCGTTGATGCTGACGCGCTGCTTGTCGCAAGCTTCGCTCGCGACGGTGCGCCGTTTGATGATTCGTGATACCTTTAAATACTTATCCAGCCGCATTGGTCTCTCCCCCTCCCGCCATTATATCAGAAGGCAGCCGGAACGAAAAGAAAAAAGCGGCGATGTGAATCGGCCGCTTTTTTCTGAAATATATAACTGTCCGTTGCCCTAACCATTTTCTATTGTAGCCGGGGGTTATGAATAATATTTGAACGCAACGTAGATATTTTGTAAAAAGGCTTTACAGCTCTTTTTCCATAACCAGCCGGTCGTCACCTGTTACCGAATCCTCCTCAAGGCTCTCCACAACCGTGAACCCAAGCTTCTCGCGGTAGGCCGCCAGCGCGCCAAAGTTGGCAGGGTCCACAGTAAGCTGCACGCGCGCGATGCCAAAGCGCTTGAGGTGCGAGAAGGCGTAACTTAACAACGCGGTTCCCACATCGCGGCCGCGAAGATCCGGCAGCACCGCGACGCTCATCAGGTAGCTAAGCCCGATATCGGCCATGTCGCGCATAAAATAAGCGCTCGCGACCAAGTTTTCTTCTTCGTTCACGGCGATATACACCTTGCCGTGGCAAAGCAGCGGCACGATCACGTATTCGCCGAGCGCGCCGTCGCCGAATGCCTCCTGCTCGATCTCCAGTATACCCGCGACAATATCCGGATCCGGACGGTCGACAGGTTTGAACGTGATGGTCATCTCATTTCCTCCCGAGGTTAAAATCTGGCTGCGAAGCCGTTTCTTTCAGCGCGGCCTGAAGCTCTTTTACACCTGAGTACTCCGCTGCGTACGCCTCAGGTTTTTGCAAAGACTTTGCGTCCATCAGCGATTCCGCCTGAAAGCTGAACGCCAATGAATCACTGACGATGATATGGTCAATCAGCTCGATACCCAGCAGTGAAAGCGCTTTGAGTATCGTATGCGTGGTTTCGATATCCGCACGGGAAGGTGTCGTTACCCCGCCCGGATGGTTGTGCGCAATGAATCCTTTTGTGGCGCGGTGCCGCAGCGCGGCGGCCGCCACCTTGCTCACGTATACGGGCGATTCTGTGACGCTGCCCTCTGAAAGCCTTTCGCAATGGATGACGCGCCCCTGCGTGCCGAGCCACACCATATAAAACTGCTCGAACGGTTTGCCAAAAAGCAGCGTTTTGGCGTAATCGCACGCGTCCTTGATGCTGCGGATGACGGGGCGTTTGCCGAGACGGCTCTTCTCATAGGCGCGCAGCAGATCGGGAAACATCGAAAGGTACGCCGCGGCTTTTGGCCCCACTCCCTCCACCTGTTCCAAATCCTTAGGCGCCGCTTCCAGCACGCCGGCGAGGCTGCCGAACCGCGCGATGAGCCGGTGCGCGGCCGGGTTGGTATCGACGCGCGGCTGCACGCTGAACAGCAGAAGCTCTAAAATCTCGTGTTCCTCAAAGCTTTCAAGCCCTCCGTCGATATAGCGCTGCGTCAGCCGGTTCCGATGCCCCTCGTGCATGGCGCTTACCCGCTTTTGCAGCAGCTGCATCCGCTGCCGCACGTGCCGCCGCCGCACCCGCCGCTGCCTTTGCCGCTTTGGCTGCCGAAGCCGCACCGGCCCTGATAGTGCCGCTTTGTATTGCTTGAAACGCATTTGGGGCATGAAACCTTGTTATCGCTGGTTGTGAGCTCCTCAAACACGTGCCCGCAGTCTTCACATATAAACCTTAATAACGGCATGGCCGCCTCCTATAGCATCTTCCTGCGCCATAGTATTACCGTAACGATGATGGTAGATACAATCGCGATGCCCGCCACGATCATAAAACCGCCGCGTATGCCCTCGAAAGGCACATCCACGTTCATGCCCCACATGCTGAAAAATAAAGTGGGTATGGAAAGTATGATCGTCACAGAGGTTAAAAACTTCATCACGATGTTTAAGTTATTGGATATCACCGAAGCAAACGCGTCCATCGTACCCGAAAGTATATCGCGGTAAATCGTACACATTTCAATGGCCTGCTTGTTCTCGATGATGACATCCTCCAAAAGCTCTTCGTCGTCGGGGTAACGCTTGATCACATTCGTCTTAAGCATCTTTTCCATAACCATCTCGTTGGCCTTGAGCGACGTGGAAAAGAACACGAGCGACTTTTCGAGCTTGAGCATTTGGATAAGCTCGCGGTTTTTTAAAGATTTCGTCAGTGCCGTTTCCACCTGCGTCTTGGCCTTGTCGATCTGTCGCAGGTATTGCAGAAAACGCGAGGAGATTTTATAGAGCAACTGATACACAAACCGCGTCTTTTTGGCGCAGTCCAGCCCCTTGATACGCCCCTTGTAAAAATCTTCAATGATCGTCGTTTCCTCGAGACAGACCGTGACGATGTTGTTTTCGGTAATGATGATGCCGAGCGGGAAGGTATTGTAAACAAACGACGTCCCTTCCGGCTCCACCACGGGGATATCGACGAGTATCAGCGTCTGGTCGTCCTCTTTTTCGATACGGGGGGTTTCTTCTTCGTCGAGCGCCGCCTGCAAAAATTCGCTCAGTACGCCGGTCTCGCGCGCGATTTCTTCGAGTTCGTCTTTGTTCGGGCTGACGATGTGGATCCAGCTGCCTTGGCAGGCGCCCGATTGTTCGCTGAGCATGCCGCCTTCGGTCTTATAGCTGAAAATCATGGTGTTTCACCGCCTTTCTATGGGGCGGTGCGCATATCAATCGCGTTTGATGGTATGCGCGCCGCTTATGTTGATGTGATAATTTCCAGGGTCGGGTTCCACGCATACCACCTCCATGTTTTATATGAAAAGCGAAAAGCGCTTTTCGGCAAAATAATTATAACACGCGGAGCAAATAAATCAACCCAATAAAACGCGACAAAACCAGCCTTTGACACGCGCGCTCATAAAACTTATAATCATTTTGGCGGCGGGTCTGTGGTTGAAAGTCGATGCCAGTCGCGGGCGAAACGACCCACGTAAACCGGAGAAATTCCGGCGAGCATGGCGCGGTCTAGTTGTAAGCCCGGCCGGGAGGAATCCCGAGAGGCACAGTAGTGGGGAGGGTAAACCCCTTATGAGCGAGCTGCCCAGCCGGCGGGTGTGGGGGCAAAGACCAGGTCAGCCGCCGCCGATATTCCCATGAAAAGCTGCTGATACAGATAAGACGGGCAACGGGAGACGGGAGACGATCAACTTAAAGTGCTGGAATGGTTGATAAAGAAGTTCCCGAAACAAAGCGTAGAATTCACTAACCAAGATACACTAACTTAAATATTATTAAACCGTTTTTGGTGAGGTTCCGCGTTATACATCTCACACCAGCTTCAAGCTGATATCGAGCGGCTTGACCGTGTGCGTGAGCGCGCCGATGGAGATGAAGTCCACGCCCGTCATTGCGATCTCGCGCAGGTTCTTCTCGTCCATGTTGCCCGAAGCTTCGGTAAGCGCCTTTTTCTGTATCATTGAAACGGCCTTCGCCATGAGTTCCACGCTCATGTTGTCGAGCATGATGATGTCCGCGCCCGCACTGAGCGCTTCTTCCACCATTTCCAGCGTTTCGGCCTCCACTTCGATTTTTAGCGTATGCGGCGCGTTTTTGCGCGCGGAAGCGACCGCGGCGGTAATGCCGCCCGCGGCGCGGACGTGGTTGTCTTTGATGAGTATGCCGTCGGATAGCGTGATGCGGTGGTTGTATCCCCCGCCGACGCGCACCGCGTACTTTTCGAGTACGCGCAGCCCCGGCGTCGTCTTGCGCGTATCGATGATTTTGACCGGATAACCCGCGATTTCGTCCACCGCCGCCCTCGTACGCGTGGCGATGCCGGAAAGCCGCTGCATGAAGTTGAGTGCGAGGCGTTCGCCGATGAGAACGGAAGACGCGCGGCCTTTCACCGAGCCGATGATATCGCCCTTGCCCACGGTATCGCCGTCTGAAAAGAATGTTTCCATATTCACCTGCGGATCGACGTACGCGAACACCGCTTTGGCGACCTCCGTACCGCACAGCACGCCGGGCGATTTGGCAAGAAACCTTCCGGAGGTGACGGCGTCCTGCGGCACCGTGCTTTGCGTCGTGACGTCGCCTGTGCCGATGTCTTCAGCCAGCGCACGCGACAGAAGCTCGTTTAAAGACCTTGTATCAATCATCATCTTTATACCCTCCAAAATCCGTTCTGAAATGCGCGCCTACGGATTCCGTGCGCGCAAGGGCGCTGGTTAAAATGCGCTGCGAAAGTATCAGCATGTTGTACAGTTCCATATCCTTTTGCGAAACGAGTCTTGCGCTGTCCAAAGGCTTTCGCATCGCCTCCACGCGCCTGAGCCCTTCCCCGAGCGTTTCGCCGTCGCGCAATATACCGCACTGCTTTACCATGATGCCTTTTAAGTCGATCATCTGCGCTTGGCTGTCATCGGGCGGCGCGGACAGCGCGGCTTCTTCAGGCAGCTCCGCGGATGTGCTGTAGCCGGTAAAGCCCCGGCCTACCGTTTCCGCGCAGTGGCGGCCGAACACGAGGCATTCGAGCGTAGAGTTGCTCGCGAGCCGGTTTGCGCCGTGTACGCCAGTGCACGCTACCTCGCCGCACGCGAGCAGCCCCGGTATGTTGGTCTCGCCATGCAGGTTGGTTTTAATGCCGCCCATCATATAATGCTGCACCGGCCCTACCGGGATGAACTGCTTCGTTATATCGATGCCGTGTTCCAAACAGGTTTTATAAATTGTGGGGAAGCGGTGAATCAGGAAATCCGCGGGTTTGTGCGTGATGTCGAGCTTTACATAAGGCGAAGCCTGATGCTGAATTTGGCGGTAAATTTCCCGTGCGACGATATCCCTTGGCGCGAGCTCCGCGAGCCGGTGGCGGGCCTTCATGAATCGCTCGCCCGCGTCATTACTGAGTATGCCGCCTTCGCCGCGCAGCGCTTCGGATATCAAAAAGCACTGCTTGTTGCGGCTTTCGGGCGTATACAGCCCGGTTGGGTGAAACTGTATGAACTCCATGTTCTCCATCACCGCACCCGCGCGCATCGCCATTGCGAAGCCGTCGCCCGTTGCGACGGCGGGGTTGGTGGTGTAGCGGTAGAGCTGCCCGAGGCCTCCGCTCGCGAGTATGACAAAGCCGGTGCGGTACAGATACCAGCTGCCGTGTTCGAATACGATGAGCCCGGCCACATGCCCGTCCTGTGTGATCACGTCGGCGACGAATGAGTTTTCGTGGATGCAAACACCGGGTTTTGATTTTACGGTTTCCTTCAGCGTGCGCACCATCTCAAGGCCGGTCGCGTCGCCGCCCGCGTGCAGTATGCGGTTCATGCCGTGGCCGCCCTCGCGCGTTGTTAAAAGCCGCCCCTCGCTGTCAAGATCGAACTTGGTGCCAAGCTTTAAAAGCTCGCCGATATCCTTTGGGGCTTCCTCCACGATGGTCATAACGGCGGATTCGTCGCACAGCCCCGCGCCCGCGTTCATGGTATCGTAGAAGTGGTACATGAACGCGTCGTCTTTTTCTGTAACGGCCGCGATACCGCCCTGCGCGAGCGAGGAGCTGCTCGTTTCCATTTGCCCTTTGGCAAACAGCGCGCAGTTCAACGAGGGCGATAGGTGGTGCGCGGCGTATAGCCCGGCCAACCCGCTGCCCACGATCGCGACATCGATATCGCGTATTTCGATTTGTTTTGGATCGATGTTGAAAATGTATCGCCTCAAATGTCCCTCCTTAAAGGGCAGGCGCTATACGCGCAGCATGCGCTCAAGGCTGACGCGCGCCCTGTCCATGACCTCGCTGTGAAGCGTGATCTCGTATTGCTCCAACAAAAGCGAATCGCGTACGTCCGTGATATGCGTCTTTTTCATGTTGGTGCAAAACAGGTGCGGCGACAGCATGAAAAACTGCTTGTCCGGATTTTCCTTTTGCAGCACGTGCAGTATACCCTGCTCCGTACCGATGATGAACTTTTTATGGTTCGATTTTCGGGCGTATTCGATGATACCCGCCGTGCTGCCGATGTAATGCGCGCGTTTTAATACGTCTTCGGGGCATTCGGGGTGCGCGAGCAGCAGTGCGCCCGGCTGCGCTGCCAGCGCCTCGTCCGCTTCAGCCGCGGTGATGCGCTCGTGTACGATGCAATACCCGCAGTACGGTATGATTTCTTTCTCGGGCAATTGCTCGGCGACGTAGCGCGCAAGGTTCCTGTCGGGTATGAATAATACACGCTTTTGAGGCAGCGAGGCGATGACCTTTACCGCGTTGGAAGAGGTGACGCAGATGTCACACTCCGCTTTGGTTTCGGCGGAAGTGTTGACATAGCACGCGACGGCGGCGTCCGGATATTGCGCGCGCAGCCTTAATATATCGTCCGGCGTGACCATATCGGCCATCGGGCAGCCGGCGTTATATGCGGGCAACAGCACCTTTCTTTCGGGATTCAGTATCTTCGCGCTTTCAGCCATAAAGCGAACGCCGCAGAACACGATGATGTCCGCCTGCGCGTCGCGCGCTTGCTTTGATAGCGCATAGGAATCCCCCACCATATCGGCGATGTCGATAATGTCACCTGTCTGATAATAATGTGCGAGTATGACCGCGTTTTTCTGTTTTTTCAGCGCAGCAATCTCTTCTTGAATACTTCCCATATCCCTGCCGTTTGGCTTCATAAACTCCTTTAGTTTAACCATCATTGTAGCAATCCGCACGCGGAAATGCAAATTTAGTTTTCGTATTGATCGCCGTTTGCAGATTGCAGGTATAATTGCCACATACCGGTTCTCCCCGTAAGGCAAATACGGGAGTACGTAAAACCAGTTCTTACAATACGGATTTTCGCTTATTTCCGGTAAAACGGGGTTGCGGTTCACATAATATTTGATTATGATCATTATATATTTAACCATATCGATGATTTTGGCATCAGGGGGAGCATAATCATATGTATGAAGTCAGAGCGTTGAAAAAGAAATCACGGCATATCAAAAAGTTTATTAAACTCGAATTCAAACTATATAAAGAGGACGAAAACTGGGTCGCTCCGCTGAAAGGCGACACCAAAAAGATGCTTAAGGGCAAGGGCAACCCGCTGTTTGAAAACGGCGACCAGGCTTTTTTCATGGTATACAAGGGTAAAAAGCCCGTAGGGCGCGTACTTGTGGGCATCGATGAGGAATTGAATCGCGTGCGCGGCTTCAAGCAGGGCTTTTTCTCGATGTTCGAATGCATCGACGACGAGGAGGCTGCGTGCGCGCTGCTTGACACCTCGCTAAAATGGTTGGAAGACAAGGGCATGGATACCGTGATTGGCCCGCTTTCACCCTCGAACGGCGACGACCGCAAGGGGTTTGTGGTGATGGGCGAAGGCCAGCCGGTGCTTTTAAACGCGTATACCAAGGAGTATTACCCCAAACTCGTCGAGCAGTACGGCTTTTCTAAAAATGACGACCATTTCGCTTATCTGTTCAAGCCGGAGGATTTTGATATCGAAAGGCATTGCGAAGCGGTGGCGTACGCTAAAAAGAAGGGCGGCTTCCGCGTGGATAAGCTTGATCCCGAGGATATTAAAAACGAGGCGAAGGACATCAAGCGCATACTCGATAACAGTGTGCCCGAGGAATGGGACTACCTCGTGACGCCATCGCTCGAGGCGGTGATCGACGAGTTTAAGGGGCTGCTGCCATTTTACGACGGGCATTACTGCTTCATCGCGCGTAAAGGGGATATACCGATCGGCTTTATGGTCGCGCTGCCCGATTACAATCAGGTGTTAAAGCATATGAAGGGCAAGCTGATGCCGGTGGGTTGGGTAAAATTTCTTTGGTATAAGCGCAAAATCAGCGGCGCGCGCGCACTTGTGCAGATGGTGGACAGGAACTATCACAACATGGGTGTGAATTACGCGATGTATTTTGAAGCGTACAAGGACTGGCAGGAAACCAAGTTAAACTTTATTGAGGCCTCGTGTATCGACGAGACAAATTTGCAGTCGCGTTTGGGCGTGGAGCGCGCGGGCGGCAAGCATTACCGCACCTACCGGACGTATCGGTATAATATCAAAAAGGATGAACAAGAAGGCTAAAGCGGATCGCTTTTAATTTTCGCAAACCGGCGCGGGTATTTCTCCGGCGTCGGTTTTTGTTTTTGTATCAGCAGCAGCGCGCCCGGGCCGATGGGGTGAACGCCTGCAACCTTGCAGCCCAGCGCGTCCAGCGCGCCATTCGCTTCGGAAAGCTCCTGCGCAAAGCTCTCGCCCTTCCACGCGGCGAGCGTACCGCCGATTTTGAGCAGCGGCACGCACAATTCCAGCAGCATGGGCAGCGGTGCGACCGCGCGCGAAAGCGCGACATCAAAGCTTTCGCGCAGCTCCGCGCGCGTCAGTTCCTCTGCGCGCCCGCACAGCACCTGTGCGGTAATGCCCATGCTTTCAAGCGTATCGCGTACGAAATCCATTTTCTTGCCTGAAGCGTCGAGCAGCGTTAAGTCGATATCGCTTCGCAGCAATTTCAGCGGCACGCCCGGAAAGCCCGCACCCGTACCCACATCGATGACGCGGCAACCCTGCGGCAGGTTAGTATAGCGCGCAAGCCGCATCGCGTCCGCAAAATGCTGCTGCGCGGCTTGGGCTTCGTCCGTGATGCGCGTTAAGTTGAGATGCTCGTTAGCGCGCAAAACATGATTATAATACGTATTGCAGCGTTCAAGCAGCGCCGCTGCGCAACCGATACCCGCTTCGTTCAGCGCGGTTTTCAGCGCTTCCTCAAAAAGGGTCATCCGAGTTCCTCCAGTATTTCTACGCCTGCCGGGACGGGAATGTGGGCATCGCAGTATTCAAAATCGCCCTGCATGCGCAGCGCGGCTTGCCGCGAGGTGTCGAAAGCCTCAAACGGCGCGAACATCGCGCTGCCCGAACCGGTCATGAGCGCCTTGGGCGCGCCCGCGGCCATGAGCGCGTTTGCGGTGCGCAGCATCTCGGGCGCGATAGCGAGCGCGGCGAGCCCCAAAGCATTGCCCGCATAGCGCAGGAACAAATCGATGTCGCCCTTTAAAAGCGCGTATTCCACCGTGTCGATGCTCACGTGCTCCGACGCGCGGTATCGCGCAAACGCCTCGGCGGTGGAAACGCCCGCGTGCGGCTTTACGATCGCGTATGAAAAGAGTTTTTTGGGGTGCAGCGGCGTAAGAGCCTCGCCGATGCCCTGCGCGCGCGCCGTGCCGCCCGTCAGCGCAAACGGTACGTCCGCGCCCACGCGCCTGCCAAGCTTGCGCAGCGCCTCATTGGCAAGATTCGCGCCGTACAGATGATTCAGGCCGGCCAGCACGGCAGCCGCATCCGCGCTCGCGCCGCCGAGGCCGGATTTTACAGGGATACGTTTTTGTATGGCGATTTCCGCGCCGCCGGTGATGCCGGTATGCGAAAAGAAAGCTTCCGCTGCGGAAAACGCGGTGTTGTGAAGCGCGTCAATGCCGTGCGTATCGAAGCGCACACTCAGGGTATCCGATTTTTTAATTGTGACCGTATCAAATAAATCGATGCTCTGCATGATGGTGTCAAGCTCGTGATAGCCGTCGGCGTGCCTGCCAAGGACGTCGAGCGAGAGGTTCAGTTTGGCGTATGCTTTGAGCCGGATCATAGCGCGTTTCCCCTTGGCTTATTAATGATGGCGAAGCGCGGCGCTTCGGGCGCTTCTTTATCGATCATCTGAAAATTATTGCACAAACCGGGCAAAATGACAACGATGCGTTGAAAAATGTTGCGCACAGGCTTGCCCTGATATATAATTGCAACAGAAAACGAAACGGAAAAGGAAATGATATGAAAAAAATATTGCTGCCGCTGCTCCTTTGTACGATACTGGTGCTCAATGCGTGCGCCGGGGCGGAGCAGATACAGACACAGATCGGCAACTATACGGTAACGAGGGATTTTAAAGAGAAGATCACCGCAAGCTCCGGCGAGGTAACGCCCGCGGAGGGCAATATATTGTTGGTTGTTACACTGACGCCCGAAGAGGGTGCGGTGCTCGATCTCGATCAGGCGGACGAGTACTTTATGAACGGCACAAAGGTGACGCTGGACAGCCAAACCTATGATATCAAATGCGTCGTGTATGAGCGCGAGAACGCGGGAGATAAGGTAATCAAATGCTGCCTCGTGTTTGAAGTGACGGACAACGAATACGCCGATGCCGCCGAGATGCCTGAAATCCAGATCACGTTGCCTTCAGGTCTGCCTGAGCACACTCCCTCACCCGCTGATGCAACCGAAGCAACGGACACAGCTGAAGCAACGGATACGGTTACGGATACAGCCGAAGCAACGGATACAGCCACAGCTACGCCCGCGGCTTAATAAAAATATCCGGAGGCGTGTTTTAATCGTGGTGAGCATGCGCTCCCGCGCGTACGGGTTGTTTGCGCCAAGCAGCGCAAGCAGCCTTTTTGTTTTTTGCGTTTCGTCTGTCCGCAGGCCGGGCATAGGTTACTTTCCTTGCGCGTGTTAAATATGCTGTTCGTAATATTGGTTTAATCACAATATGCGGCATTTTAAGTGGGGGTAATGCCTCCCCGATGATCGATACCGAAGTTTATAAAGCCCGACAACTCCATGAATTGTTTGTAAATATTATACCGTTACGGGTTGCATTTTCTACCTGTTATCAATTACAATAAAAACAATCTGTAAGGGCGGTATCATATTTGATTTCATTCTGGAGTTATTTGCTTGTGTTCGCGATGGCCGCGGTTCCCATTATCGAGCTCAAAGGCGCGATTCCGGTCGGCCTTGCGATGGGCATACCCGAGTGGGAGTGTTTCGTGCTCGCCGTTTTTGGTTCCATCATCGTTTCGCCGCTGATCATTTTTTTCACGCGGCGTGTGCTGGATTACCTCATGAACAGCAAGTTTAAGCTTTTCAGGCGATTTGGGAACTGGCAGCACAAGCGGCTGCTGCGCAAGGGCGGTATGATTGAAAAGTACCGTGTCTGGTTTTTGTTCATATTCGTCGCGATTCCCTTGCCCACGACGGGCGTGTGGACAGGCTCCATGATCGCGGGGCTGTTCGATATCCGCATGAAAACGGCGGTTCCCGTGATTTTCCTCGGAAATTGCGTTGCGGGTGCATTGATTTGGCTGATTTGGGGCTTTGCAACGGGATAAAAAAATGGTATAATACAAATAATAAAAACCCTTATCAAGAGAGGCGGAGGGACAGGCCCGATGAAGCCCGGCAACCAGGCGAAAGTCAAGGTGCCAATTCCTGATAGATGAGGTGAAGAAGATTTTTTCAAAGCCTCGCTAAATGCGGGGTTTTTTATTAGGGACACGCTGATTTAATCGTGAGAATGGTCTGGGTATATGGTATAATAA
>CAYNFL010000031.1:9029-13192 GCA_964396465.1 uncultured Christensenellaceae bacterium | reverse complement strand
CCTGCGGCAGCATCACGTGCGATTCGTCGATGAACAGCAGAAAGTCCTCCGGGAAGAAGTCGAGCAGCGTATAGGGCGGGTCTCCCGGGCTTCGCCCGTCGAAGTAGCGCGAATAGTTCTCGATGCCGCTGCAGTAGCCCACCTCGCGCAGCATCTCCATGTCGTATACCGTGCGCTGCTTGATGCGTTCCGCCTCGAGTATCTTGCCCTCCGCCATGAACTTATCGTATTGCGCCATCATGTCATCGCGTATCTCGTCGAGCTTATTAAGCATCGCCTCATGCTCTATCGCGTAGTGCGTCGCGGGGAATATCGCCGCGTGGCTGCGCTGCGCTGTCGCGCGCCCCGTCACCGCCTCGATGTCGAGTACGCGCTCAATCTCGTCACCGAAGAACTCGATTCTCAGCGCTTTTTCGTTCATGCTCGCGGGGTATACCTCCACCGTGTCGCCTCTCACGCGGAAGTGCCCGCGCGAAAAATCGATGTCGCCGCGCGCGTAGCTCGCGCTGACAAGGCGCTCTAGCAGATCGTCGCGCTTCATCTTCATGCCGGGCCGCAGCGATATGCTCATGCTCGTATACTCCTCCGGGCTGCCGATGGAGTAGATGCACGATACCGACGCCACAACGATCACGTCGCGCCGCTCGCGCAGCGCCGAGGTCGCGCTGTGCCTCAGTCCGTCGATCTCGTCGTTGATGCTCGCGTCCTTTTCGATATATAAATCCTTGCCCGGCACATACGCCTCGGGCTGGTAATAGTCGTAGTACGATACGAAAAACTCCACCGCGTTTTCGGGAAAGAACTCGCGGAACTCGCCGCAGAGCTGCGCCGCGAGCGTCTTGTTGTGCGCGAGTACAAGCGTCGGCCGGTTCACGCGCTCTATCACGTTGGCCGCGGTAAACGTCTTGCCGCTGCCCGTTACGCCGAGCAGCACCTGATGTTTTTTGCCCGCGCCGATGCCCGCCACGAGCGCATCGATCGCTTCGGGCTGGCTTCCCGCAGGTTTATAGGGTGCGTGCAGCTTAAAATCCATATCTCCCTCCGTGCAAATCAACAGTATACAGCAACGGAAGCCATCTGCCAACAGAAAAATGCGAACATATGTACCTTTATTTGTACAGTAATAATTTGTTTTTTAGAAAATAAATTAATGATTAAAAGAAAAATATAGTCCGCGTTAACTGAACCAATAATATGATGATAATTATAGTGGCAAACATTATGATGATCGAGCCCAGGATTCGTCTATTTACGATTACTTTTATACCCAGTAGAATCAGGCCAACAGAAACGCAAAAGACGCTGCCGTATCCGCCAATGACCGCAATAACGCTTTCGTATGGGATATCGTTGAATAATCGGTACAGTGCGATCCCATTTCCAATTAAGATGCCACCGATTATCCATATCAGATGTGCATGATGCCGGAAAAACCGTATCATTCAACTCTGCTCCTCGATTCGATTAAACCTTCTCTACCCTTTACTGATAAACTTTCTCGATACCCATTGCTTACTGCAAGCTTCTAAAATACAGCCCCCGTGTAAACTCCCCCGCCGCCGGGGTATGGTTCAAATACCGCCGCACGATATCCGCGCATTCCGCGCGGCTTTCCGTCGTAAAGTACAACGTGATAAAATCCATGTTAATGATACTTTCCGGCTTGTCGGCAAGGTACAGCGGCACGCCGTTTAGCAGCTGCGAGTATGCATGATTCCGGCACACTACCTCAAACCTCTTCCCCATGCGGTCAGTGAGCGCGGACTGCCCACCGCAGCCTCCGCAGCCCTTTTCTCCCTTCGCCGGGCAATTGCGAAACGTCATCAGCGGCAAATGCCCGTACGCGATGACGCCGCGCGGAATACTGCCCGCCAGCTTTGCGGCCTGCTTCGCGCCGATCTCGAAAGACAGCGTCGCGTCCGCCAGCCCCAGCGCTTTTGCCTGTTCCAGCGCACGGCTGTTCAGTATGTTCAGCGCGTAGTCCCCGTGCACGATGAATCCCATCTCGCGCGCCATGCGCAGCGCGCCCAAGTTGCCCGCTGAAACCCCGGCCAGCCCCGCCTCCTTCAGCTTGCGCAGAGACTCGCGCAGCCTCTCCTCCTCCTCGGTGAAAACCAGCAGCGGCAGCTCGCCGATCAGTTTGTCCCCCAGTTCCGCGATGACTTCGCGGTGCGCCGATATCTCTTCCGCGGGCAGTATCACCTTTGCGGCAGCTTCGGATATCCCGTCCGACAGCTGCGATATCTGCCGGAACCGCGCGCGCAGCTCCGGCTTCCGCGCCGTGTGCGCATCAGGCGCAATCTCCGGCACCGTGTTCCGGTCAAAGGGCAGCGCTTCCCGCTCCCCCCTGCGCCGCTCCAGCGCTTCCAGCGCTTCCTTTCTCATGCGGTTCAGCGCGGATACGGGCAGCGTCAGCCCAGCTTGAATATCGCATTTCAAATCGTTCAGATAAAACGGCGTGCCGCCCGTCTTTATAAGGCTGCGCCGCGCGAGCGCTTCGTTCAGCGGCTGTGTCCGCGCCGCCTCAGGGATGTCACCCTCCGTTTTTACCGTGTATACCCCGTCCGTCGCTTCCAGCTGCGCGGGCGTCCCCTCCCGCAGTATCAGCGCCATATCGACCGGGATCAACGGGGTTTCATCCTTATACATCGCCGCGAGCTTGTCCAGCACAGGCGCCGCGGATATCACGTCCTCCTTCGTGCGGCTACCAAACATGGAAAGGTCGCGCCTGCCCGCAAAGCACCCGTCCGTGAAGCCGCTGCGCGAGAACACCGCCCTCAGCGTATCCATGTCCGGCTCGCGCCCCTCCATCGCCGCGCGGCATGCCGTGACAGCGGCAGCCACATATTCCGGGCGTTTCATACGCCCCTCAATCTTCAGCGCCGAAACACCCAACGCTTTCAGCTTATCCATCCGCGGTATCAGCGAAAGGTCTTTCAGCGAGAGCGCGTATTCCCTGCCGTTTGCGTTAAAGTTTAAGCGGCAAGGCTGTGCGCACAAGCCGCGGTTGCCGCTTCTTTCGCCCAGCATCGCGGAGAGGTAGCACTGCCCCGATACGCTCATGCACAGCGCGCCGTGCACAAACACCTCCAGCTCAGGCTTCGTCTGCCCCGCAATCTGTTCAATCTCTTTTTCGGAAAGCTCGCGCGCGAGCACCGCGCGCGCAAAGCCGAGTTCCTCCAATGCCTTCGCGCCCTGCGCGTTGTGAATCGTCATCTGCGTCGAAGCGTGCAGCGGCAGCTTCGGGCACATGCGGCGCGCCATCGCGGCCAGCCCTAAATCCTGCACGATGAGCCCGTCTACCGCACACTCCGAGAGCATGGCGATCTCATCCGCGACGGCGCTCAGTTCGCCGTCGAATACGAGCGTGTTGAGCGTCACGTATACCTTGACGCCGCGCGCGTGCGCGTACTTTACCGCCTGCGCAAAGCTCTCATCGTCAAAGTTTTGCGCATTGCGCCGCGCGTTAAAATTCTTCGCGCCCATGTACACCGCGTCCGCGCCGCGGCGCACCGCCGCGATGAGCGATTCCATGCCTCCCGCCGGGGCGAGTATTTCGGGCTTTCGCGCCATTTCTTTTATTACCTCTTCAGCCGCGCGGCCAACTCCGCAAGGCCCTCCTCAAAGTTCACGCCAAACCTTACGTCCGTGCCCGCGTCGCGCGTGCGGCGGATGCTGCCCGCCGTAAACTCCGCGGCGATCTGCGCCGCTTGCGGTGTGCCGTGCTCCGTCAAAAGCCCCGCGAGCAGCGCGCTGCCGAACACGTCGCCCGTGCCGTGGTAAAAACCCGGTATGCGCTGCGCCGTCACGTATTCCACGCAGCCCGCTTCATCCAATACTGCCGCGCCCAGCTTTTTATCATCAAAGTAAACGCCCGTCAGCACGATACGCCCCGCGCCGAGCTCCGCAAGGCGCTTCATCAGCCCCTCGATATAGGCGGGCTCATACGGCCCCTCGCGGTACGGCTGCCCCGTCAGCAGCGCCGCCTCCGTGATGTTGGGCACGATCACGTCGGCTTTGGCGCACAGCACGCGCATTCCCATAGGGAAGCTTTCGGGAAATATGCCATATAGCGCACCGTTATCCGCCATTACGGGATCGACCAATACCAGCGTATCCGCGCCCTTGAGGCTGTCGATCACCTTGGACACGATATCGAGCTG
>CAYNFL010000031.1:0-9019 GCA_964396465.1 uncultured Christensenellaceae bacterium | reverse complement strand
AAAGCCCGTATAGATCGCGTCAAAGCGCAATCCCAGAGCGCCCCAATGCTCCGCTACGGGCAGTATGTCATCCGTCAAATCGCGGAAGGTATAGCCCTCAAAGCCGCCCGTGTGCGTCGAAAGCACCGCGGTTGGTATCACGCTCGTCTCGATGCCCGCGGCCGAAAGTATCGGCAGCGCCACCGTCAGCGAGCACCGCCCGAAACAGGAAATATCGTGTATCGCGGCTATGCGTTTCTGTGCCATCGCAGCCTCCTTAAAAGTTACCCCCATTATAGCCGCCGCCTGCGCGAACCGCAAGCGTAAAGGCGGGACACGCCAATGCCGCAGGCATACACCGCTCTTTATAGCCCATTAAGTACCTTTATCGCAATAAAAAAAGGCCTTCACGGCCTTCGAGCTGATGATATGCAGGGGCGGATATCATCCGCTCGCTTATTTTAGGAGCAGCCCCTTTTTAATGGTCTCCCCGTCTATTCCTTTGGTACAGCCGCAATCCCATCCGGCCGCTCCGCCTTTTCTTCTTTCAGCAGCTTCCGCGCTTTGTACACCGTATATGCGATCACAACGGCGGCGAGGACGCCGATGAGTATCCATCCCAGGCAATACAGCTTCAGCCGGTAGATCAGCACGCCCGCCATAGCGGAAACTACCTGAGCAGCCGTCAGTATCAGCACCGTGGTTCTCTGGCTTTTAAATCTGCGATTCAATATATGGTGGAAGTGCATCATATCGGGCATCATCAGCGGTTTTTTCATGATGAGCCGGCGCAGCATCGCCGTCCCCATATCCGCCATGGGTATCAGCATCAGATAGGCGAGAACGACGAATGCGGCAACGGGTTCGTCAGACATGCTCATGATCGAAAATATACCCAGCATGAAGCCGATGAACATGCTGCCCGCGTCGCCCATGAACAACTTCGCGGGGCTGATGTTGAAAGGCAGAAATCCCAATATTGCGCCGCACAGCGCGAGCGCGGTGGGCAGCGCAAGCTGCGTCCTGCCCTGCAAATAGAATATCAACGCAAATCCGATCGCGGAAACAAGCGCAAGACTGCTCGCCAATCCGTCCAGGCCGTCTGCGAAGTTGACCGCGTTAGTCACGGCAACGATCCATACCACCACAATCAGCGATACGAGAAGTATGACGCTCCAATGGTTCTGCATCAGCGAAGGCGGAAAATAAAACTGCAGGCATCCGACGAGCACGATGAGCGCAAGTATGAACAATATCACGAGCCTTCGTTTCGCGGAAAGGTGCATAATATCGTCGATAAATCCCATCGCGGTCACTCCCGTAATACCGACCATGAAGGCGGCGAGCAATCCGATATCAAGAGGCTGCTCATTGGGAATGACGATAAGATTGGTGATAACCAGCACATAAATTAACGTTGCGGCTCCGGTCGCGATGTACATCGCCACCCCGCCCATCAACGGCATGGGTTTATTATGGGCCTTGCGTCTATCAGGCATATCCAGAACCTTCAGCCTTTTAGACAGGCCGATCATCAGCGGCGTCAGGCTAAGCGATAAAACGCATGCGATTGCCGCCGAAATAAGATAACCGTAGTTCTTCAACTTTTCATACCCGGATCTCCGTATGCCGGAAACCAGCCCCTTACTCCCGCTATCAACGGTTTATTATAGGCGCATTCCCCCGATGTGTCAACGTGATACTAAGCCGGAAAAGCGGGCTGTAGAAAAGCGGCATCTCCGCTGCAATATGGAGCTTTGTTACACTATTTCTAGGACCTGTTGACAAATCATTTTTTAGGGATTATTCATATAACAATACCCAGTTACACTGTGCGAAAAACATGTGAAATTTGGGGCTTAGCACCTTGGCTATTCGCTTAAGATTTAGTGCCATCGCCGCTAATAGGCATTCTTCGAAAGCTCGATGAATGCCTCGTTTTTTTATTCGTTTCAGATTATGCTGATTCTTAAGTGCTGCAAATGTTCCCTCACTCCAGATACTTCGCAGGCGCTTCATAATAAAATATTCTGGTGTTTTGCATCGTTCCCGGTTTGCGTGGTAGGCTGGATAAAATCCACTTGCACTTATTCGAATGGCACCTTTATCAATAGCGCAATGGTTGATATATTTACAACCATTGCATTCTTTCCTTGAAAGCCGATATAATCGGTAGAAGCTCTGATTGTACTGCTTATAAGTTATGCGATAGAATTTTAGGCGTTTCCCCTTCATGCAAACAAAGGAATCTGTGACAGCGTCATATGTAAAACCTTTTTTAAGCGCATTATTGTGCATCACTCTTGGACAACAGTAGTCTGTTATACCAAGCAGTTCAAAACCACGATGTACAGCCCCTACATCATATCCAGCATCTAATGCGATATTATTGATAGGTATACCTGTAGTTTGAATTTGGGAATTAACGTGCTCCAATATGATGTCGCTTTCACGTTGATTAGCGGGATAGCAATCAACGCCGGTAATAATACCATGATCTGTGTCTACGGTCATTTCTGTAAGATAACCAAGACCCTTCTTCCTCTCCTGATAGATATAACCGCAATCTGGATCAGTGTTGCTTTTTAAAATACTTTTCTCAATTTCAGTTGCAACAGGTTCCCTGTATCCTGGTAATTCAGAAAGTTCTTTATCAAGGGCATCGAGATACTTCACCGTGCTCTTTGATATCACCATTGTTGTCTCAATTTTACTGGATTCTGCCACATTGCCCGGAATAAATGAACCGTCGCTAACCACTGCATCTCCTGTAACGATACCGTTATCAATGCAAAGTATAACTAATTCATTGAAGATATCCCGAAAAATCGTGGAGTCGTTAAATCTGCGACGACGGTTCTGACTAAATACTGAATGATCGGGAATGCGGTCCACCATATTAAATCCACAGAACCATCTATATGCGATATTAAGTGTAATTTCCTCTTCCAACTTGCGTTCTGAACGTATGCCGTACAGATACCCGACCAACAGCATCTTTATCATGCAAACTGGGTCTATTGAAGGCCGTCCCTTTTCTGAATAATAGGGCCCGGCCAGGTCATAAATATAGTTAAAATCAATAGCTCTATCGATTAATCTTAGTAGATGATTTGCTGGAATTAATTCTTCTAAGTCGATGACCGCCAGGCATAACTGTCCGCTCTTTTTCCCCATCATATGTGGCACCCTCCATTATGATAATTATACCATAAGGAAGGTGCTTTTTGGGTTTTTGTCAACAGGTCCTTTCTATTATGCCCGCTGTATATAATATCATACTTGCATCCGGCAGGGAACATACGGCGGCAGCTTGTTTTCAACAAGCTGCAATCTGAGCCGCGCGAAGCGCTGCCGGCTGCCTTCCATCGGCACATCCGGCCACGTATCCCCGATCAGCGGCGTCGCGTAGCGTATGAAATCATCCGTCACATCCAGCCCGCCCGGCGCAATCCACTCTTTTGGCAGGTATCGCACCGAGTTCGCCACCGCCCGCAGCGGCACCTTGTCGTAAACCGCGCGGTATGCCGCACCCGGCGCGCGCAGTATCGTCGCCATATATCCCGTGCCGTCCAAAAGCGCGATATCCACGGCCTTTTTCGCCACCTCATACGCCTCCTCGATGTCCACCTTCGAAGCGTAGATCGACGCGTCGCGCTGCATCACGCCCGCCTGCTGGCAGGTTGCCTGCCCGCGGCACTTTAAACCGTGCCGATTGAGATAGTTTGTGACCAATTGCGCCGCGGTCGTCTCGCTGGCGCCGTATTCGATATGCCCGAAGCCGTCGCGGCGCTCGCTTAAGCTCCCTGCGTAAAAGCCCTCGTTTACGATGACGATGCAGCGCCCGTCGCGCGCAAGCTGATCGTTCACGTAATCCGCAAGTTCCTCTATCGTTTTGCCCGCCTCGGCAAAATACATCTGCATCGGAAATCGCCGCTCCGGATCGCCCAGCCTCGCGGCAGCGGTAATCCAGCCCGATGTGCGCCCCATGCATTGGTGCACCGTAACGCACTCAGAGACGCTCATGCCGCGGTTTTCCTCCTCGATATTCTGCACGTTCATCGCCCAGTAGCGCGCCGCGCTGCCGTAGCCCGGCGTATGGTCGATGATCGAAAAAGCCTCGTCGCCCACGTCGTTGTCGATCGTCTTGGGCACGCCCGTCACGACGAGCTCACAGCCCTCCTTCTCCGCAAGCCTAGATATCTTATCCGCGGTATCCATCGAATCGTTGCCGCCGATATAAAAGAAATAACCGATGTCGTGCGCGCGAATCACGTTGATGATGCGCTTAAAGTCCGCATCCTGCCCTTCTTTCAGCTTGTAGCGGCACGTGCCGATAAATCCCGCGCAGGGCGTATGTTTAAGCAGCCCGACCTCTTTTCTATCCTGCGCGCAAAGATCAATCAGTTCCTCCTTCAGCACGCCTTCGATGCCGTGCCACGCGGCATATACGGTGCCGATTTTATCCGAATACTGCCTGCACGCCTCAATCACGCCCAGCAGTGACGCGTTGATAACGGGCGACGGCCCGCCCGACTGCGCGACCAGCGCGTTTCTTCTCATATGTCCCCTCCGCTGTCTTGCCATGCCGCGCATGGCTGCTTGACCCGTATTATATCATTGCGGGCATCACAAGGGCAACGATATGGTCCCGCCGCGACAAAATAAAGAAGGCCCGCGAGCTTATGGCGAGCCCCTTTATGTCATACTGAAGCGCGTAGCGCGGAAGAATCTTGATGCCCTGCTCACGCCAATCCTCTGAGCGGCGGCGGCAGCACCGCGACCGCAGGGCGAAATTCGGTACGTTTACTGCTGCTTCTTGCGGAAAATAAGCACCGCGCCCGCAATGCACAACACGGCCGCGCCCGTCGATACCCACAGCGCGCCCAGTATATCGGCAGCCTGAAGCGAACCATCCAGCAATCTGGTACTGACGGACGCCAGCGTAACGGGATTCCAACCGGCGCTGCCGGGCAGCATGCTCAGCAGCAGCAGTATCCCCAGCACCACCGCAGTGGCAAGCAGCCCGCCATAGCCGCCCTTGAGCAGCGTGCCGGTAAACATCATAATCGCCAAAAGAAGCGCACCGAACAACCACAGGCATAGCAGTGAAAACAAGAGGTGGTCGGTGGAGTGGCTTCCGAACAGATACAGCGTATAGCCGTAGTGCACGGCGGCGCATAGCGCGAGGCTGACCGTCCAGAGCGCAAGGCTCGCGGAATACTTGGACATCACGACGGCGGTACGCGGCAGCCCCTTGGCCAGCATATTCACCAGTGTCCCTTTGGAAAGCTCCTGCGACATACTGCCCGCGAACACCAGCAGCAGCACGATGATGCCCATCTGTGTCACGTTCTTGAACAGTTGCGCATACGCGTCCATATACGTCGGCTCGGGCACGGTAATCGTAACGCCTTCCATGTCCATCGACCCGAGGATATCCGGCGTGATTTTGGCAAGCAGCGGGCTCATCATACCAAACAGCGTGAATACCGCCAGCATGATGAGCAGCTTATAGGTGCGCCGCTGCTCTAAAAACTCCTTGCGCAGAAACGCTGAAAACCCGCTCATTCGATCACCTCCAGAAATACGTTCTCGAGCGTGGGCTCCATGATTTCGTAACGGATGACGGGAACGCGCTGCGCAGCGACAGCCGCCAGCACATCCGCGCCGCTGTCCGCTGTTTTAAGGTGCACGGTAACCGCGTTTCCTTCCGTCTCCATGCTTAATGCCGAAGGCAGCGCAGAGAGTATCGGCGCGATACGCGCCGCGTCCTTTGGGCTGGCAAGCTCAATGCGCACCGCGTCCTGCCGGTACGTACTGCGGATATCCGCAAGCTTTCCCTGCAACGCAAGCTTGCCCTTGTCGAGTATGCCCACCGTATCGCACACGCGCTCCACATCGGAGAGTATATGCGTGGAAAACACGATCGTCGTGCGGTCCTTGATCTTGTGCAATATATCGAGTATCTCCCGGCGCCCCACGGGATCGAGCGCGGAGGTCGGCTCGTCGCAGATGAGCAGACGGGGTGCTCCGATGAGCGCCTGTGCGATGCCCAGCCGCTGCTTCATGCCGCGCGAGAAGCCGGAGATCTTGCGGTTTATACCCTCCAGCCCCACCAGTGAGAGAAGCTCCTCCGACTGCCGTATAGTATCGCCGGATTTTTGCCCGATGATTTCTCCGCACAGCTTAAGGTATTCCTTCGGCCGCATGTAACCGTAGTATTCGGGGACATCGGGCAGGTAACCGATATACCGGTTGGTGCGCGTTTCCCCAAATCGAACCTTCTCCCCGCAGACCGAAATTTCGCCCCCCGACACCGGTAAAAAACCCAATATCATTTTCATCGTCGTGGTCTTGCCCGCGCCGTTCTTGCCTATGAAACCGAATACGGAGCCCTCCGGGACGGCAAAGCTTAGGCCTTTCAGCACCTCAAGGCTGCCAAAGCTTTTGGATACGTTTTTCAGTTCCAGTACGTTCATTACTCATCGCTCCGTCCCAGCGCAAAGTAGAGTATCGGCCCGATGATGTTGACGGCCACCACGACGATAATCCACAGCACGCGGTTGCCGTTTTTATAATGGTCGTGCCGCAGTATATGGACGAGCGCGGTAATCATCAGCGCGAACTGAAGAATGACGGCGGGGATCAAAAATGGCAGGTACTGCATGATTTGTTCCATGGTTGTTTACTCCTTTATAATTGATTTAATTTATCGGCAATATTTAAAAACCGGGGATCGTTTTTCAACGCCTCGAAGACGGGGCTTTTGAGCACCCCGTCCTTCGCGCTCTGTTTGATCACCTCGTTGCTGCGCGGCGGATACGTGCCCAGATCGAGCTGGCTGAAATAATCGTCCAGCGAATCGAAGAACGCGCTGCCGTGCAGCTTGAGCGGAAACAGCCCGGGCGAACGCAGCAGCCGTACGTACTTTTCCAGCATGTCCAGCGCTTCGTTCGTGCGGCCGTGCATGGCATGTACCTGCGCCGCCGCGAGGTACGCCGTGACGTACAGCACGGGATGCATCGTTTCAATATCGAATACGCTGCCCATCGCGATAATTTTATCGAAACCCTCCTGCGCTTTGACGGGATCGTCCGCATACAGCGAAAGATAATCCGTCAGCGCACCCAGAACGCCGATCAGTTGCGAATAAATGTACCCTTGCAGCAGCGATTTGGCTTTTTGCAGGTCGCCCTTCATCTGATAGGCTTTAACGAGCAGCATACGGTGAGACATCGCCGGCTCGTCCATATCATCCAGCAGGTCGATCGCGCTTGCGGGCTGGTTCAGCGCAAGGTAGCAGTAGCTCTGCATGCACACCGCCTGCCGCGCAAGACTGATGTCGTCGCCTTCCTTTGCCACGCGCCCGAAAAGCTTAATGGCCTCTTCGATCACAGCGGTCATATTCTCTCCGGCCAGCATGGCGTGATTCACATACAGCAGCCCGATGTGCAGTTGCACGCTCCAGCAGGAGTAGTACTTTTTCTCATATTCCCGGCACTTCTCATACACCGCCTCAAACGGCTCGGACGCAAAGGCCTCGCACAGCTTTGCATACATGTTTCGGACATCCTCTTTGGACAGCTGCGGCTCATAGCCCAGCAGTTCGTCCACGGTCATGTTGAAGTATGTCGCGAGTACGGGCAGCAGCGTGATATCGGGATAGCTCTGGCCGGACTCCCATTTGGACACGGCGGGCTTTGAAACGCCCAAAAACCCCGCCAGCTCCTCCTGCGTAACACCCTTCTCCCTGCGTTTGGCGGCAATTTTAACGCCGATGCGGATATCACCCATTTTCTTCACCTCTTTGAGACTATTATAGCGCTGCTGAAATATGGCGGCAATGGAGCCGCTCGCAACTTTGGTTTAAATAATTAACTTATGGTTAACCGTTAATACAAAATAAAGGGCCTTATTTGTAAAGCCCTCAGCGTAGTCAAAAAACCTTAATTGTTGGCCCCCTCAGGCGAGGGGGCTGTCGCCGATAGGCGACTGGGGGAGAGAAAATGGCTTAAAACCACTCTTAATTTTATCACTCCCTCCGGCACTTCGTGCCACCTCCGAGTCCACCCCTTCGGGGTAGTCATCTGAGGGAGGCAAGTATCGCTATATCGACACAATCACCCCTGCGCGATGATCTCTTCCGCGATTTCCACCGCAGAGGTGATGAGTTGCTTGCAGAGCTTGTTGTGCAAATCAAGTTCCCTGATCTTTTGGGCGTCCTCCGGAACCGCAGGATTAAAACCCAACAGTTCACGGCAGAGTATGGTATTGTGTTTTTCCTTAAACCGGCTGCTCAGCGTCACCGACCGCTGGTTTACCGCGGCCTTGTTTTCCGCGTCGTTCTCCTTTACGGAACCGAAACGGATACCCAGCGCCATCAGCGCGCCCGTCACCGCGCCGCACGCTTCGCCGCAGCGCATGCCGCTGCCAAAGCACGCCGCCGTCTTCAGCGCGGTTTCGCGGTCAATCCCCGCTTCTTCCGCCAGCGCGCCAAATACGCTCTGTGAGCAGTTGAATTTCTTTTCGAAAAGTTCAATCGCCTTTTCCTTATTGTCCATATCACGATCCCCTGACATATTAATTGATAACGTTGCGGGGTTACAGGCGGGGCGCAAGCCGTTATTTCAGATTCTCCTCGTTGAGCATGCCAAGGTCGCCAAGGAAGCGCCCGTCCTTGCGAATCAGTTCGCCGTCGAAATATATTTCGCCGCCGCCGTATTCGGGGCGTTGAATATATACGAGGTCCCAGTGCTGCGCGCTGCGGTTGCCGTTGTCGGCATCCTCATAGGCGTTGCCCGGTGTAAAATGGATCGAGCCCGCGATCTTCTCGTCAAACAGCGTATCGCACATGGGCTTTAGTATATAGGGGTTGACGCCGAACGAAAACTCGCCCACATAGCGCGCGCCCTCGTCCGTGTCGAGTATGTCACCTAAGCGCTTGGTATCGTTCGCCTTAGCATCCACGATCTTGCCGTCCTTGAACTCGAATGATATGTTCTCAAAGCGGAACCCGCGCTCGATGGAGGGCGTGTTG
>CAYNFL010000030.1:3335-13342 GCA_964396465.1 uncultured Christensenellaceae bacterium | reverse complement strand
ATTCCTTCATCTCCTTGGTTTTGTCGGTGAGCTTGCCCGGCGCGACATATACCTCACAGCCGATGACGGGTTTAATGTTCGCCGCCAATGCCTTTTTATAAAAATCGACGACGCCGTACATCACGCCATGGTCGGTGATCGCGATGCTGCGCATGCCAAGCTGCTGCGCGCGCGCGATCACGTCGCCCACGCGCGCCGCGCCGTCGAGCAGGCTGTATTCGGTATGTAGGTGCAGATGCGTGAAATCCATACGATTCTCCATACGGATATCATACATGAAAACCTGTCCGTATTCAAACCCTTTTACCGTACGACGCCTTACCTTTCAGGCGTTTTCGGTTACGCGGAAAAACGCAGGCACAACGGTGCCGACATATGATATAATCATAAAAAACAAACGGGGTTCATATTCATGAGGCGCGGCGAAACGCAAAACCGTAAATTGTTAAAACCGATGCTGGTTATCATATCCGGCATCCTTTTTCTCGCGCTATGGCAGGTATTTTCGTCGCTCATCGGAAAGCCGATGCCAACGGGTACCGGCCCTGCGGGGCGGGCGCTCGGGTTCGTGATGACGCCCGCATTCTGGCTCAGCGTCTCCTTCGTCGCTTTTATGCTCTTAAGAGGCGTATTCAAGCGTGCCGCCAAAGTGCTGCTGATCGCTGCCTTCTGGTTTACGGTGTGGCACGCCGCCGCTCTCATCGTGAACAAATCGCTGCTGATGCCCTCCCCCGCCGAGACGTTTGCCGCGCTGGGCGGACTGATCGTACAGGCAGGCTTTTGGGTCAGCGTGGGCGCCACGTTCGTCCGCGTCGCCGCCGGGCTCATCATCTCTTTCGTTTCCGGCGTGCTGCTCGCAATGCTCGCTTCGCGTTCGGAGATGCTGCGCAGCCTGCTTCGCCCCGTCGTCGCTGCGGTCAAATCCACGCCCGTGATATCGATCATCGTACTGGCGCTTGTGTGGTTCTCCTCGTCGTCCGCGCCGGTGTTCTCGTGCGTGCTGCTCTGCTTCCCGATATTTTTCGCCAACACGCTTTCGGGCATTCAAACCGTCGATCAGGAACTCTTGGAGCTTGCGGAGGTTTTTCATGTTCGCCGCTCGCGCGTCATCCGCGAGATCATCGTACCCTCCGTGCTGCCCGACGTCTATTCTGCAATGTCGGTCTGCCTCGGCTTTTCGTGGAAATCCGTCGTCGCGGCGGAGGTATTGTCCAACCCCGAATATTCGCTGGGCTTTGAGCTTTATAAAACCCACATCTACCTGAAAACGCCCGAATTATTCGCCTGGACCGTCACCATCATCGTTATCAGTCTGATTGTGGAGAAGGGCTTGAAGCGGCTGATGCCCAAAGGGAGCGCGCTATGAGCATACGTATCGACGGCCTGACCAAAAAATTCGGCGGCAGCGTGCTGTTTGACAACCTGAGCTTTGAGATACCGACGGATAAGCCCGCGGTTATCGCCGGGCGAAGCGGCTGCGGCAAGACGACGCTGCTGCGCATGATCGCGGGGCTCGACCGCGACTACGCGGGGACGATTGAAGGCGTGCCGGAAAGCATATCGTTCATGTTTCAGGAGGACCGCCTGCTGCCGTGGCAGAGCGTGCGCGGCAACATCGAGTTCGTACTCAGGGATATCATGGACGCCGCCGTCATGCGCGATACGGTTTCGCGTATGATCGAAGCGGTACAGCTTTCCGGCCACGAGCATAAAAAACCTTCCGCGCTTTCGGGCGGCATGAAGCGGCGCGTGGCGCTCGCGCGCACGTTCTGTTATCCCGCGGAGCTGCTGCTTTTGGACGAGCCTTTCAAGGGCTTTGACGAACAGCTGGGCGACGACATGATCGCGCTGTTTCAGCGTTTGTACGGAAACGCGGGCAAACAAGTCATACTTGTGACGCACGACCTCTCAGTTGCCGAAAAGATGGACTGCCGTGTTATCCGGCTGGACGAGATCATCGGGACTGAAGCGGCACCTGATTAAATACAAAAATCAATTAAGCCCGCAATGCGTGCATGGCTGACGGCTCCAATCTATGGGTACATATTCGAGAACGGCAAGCTTGGCAGGTGTTCTTCTATGCGTATGAAGAGTGCTTCTATTCGGGGCTGTTCGGCTGGAAAGCCGACAACGAGTATATCAGTTCCGTTACCGGATAGGCGTTAATTCCGAATTAACTTGAGACAAATGTCCTCAAAGCGACGGCTGGCGGGTTTTTGCAAAAGAAGGTATAACGCCCGCGAGAATACACAATATAAAGCTGCAGGCAGCGGCAATGAAAGGAACGGATAGCGTATAGCTCGAAGTTCCTTTTAGTTCTGGCGGTAAAAATGACGGGAGCGACAAACTGACCGCGATACCGATCATAGTTCCAAAGGCCGAAACGATAAACGCTTGAAGCGTAAACAACCTTGACATATTCCGGTCCTTCATGCCCATCCATCGGAGTGCTTCAAAAGCACTTCTTTGTTGTTGAATCCGCATTGTCCGGTATGCGGCAAGCAACAAAGCAGCGCAAATGATACAAAACGCGCTGACGATGATCAAGTAAGCCATCTCGCCTTGTTTCACATCCCAGCCGGCCTGCAGTTCCCCGGTGGCGTTGGAAACCGCGAGGCCGAGATCGGCGATGCCCTTTGATACGCTTTCCGCGTAGCCGATGTTTTTGACGCGCGCGAGAATGGATTTGTATTTTGCGTTTTGCCCGTTTTCCCGCAGCAGCGCTTTGGCCGAGGCGACGCTGATGTACGCGGCGCTCTGCTCCTCCTGCTCTTGTTCCTCATCCGGCGCCAATATGCCGCAGACCTTGCCCGTGACCGCTTTCGCGCCCTCTCCCGCTTGTACGGAAAAACCTGTGTCGAGCCAATCGATATCCGGCAGCTTGTCATCCGGCTGATCATTTGATTCGTCATACCCCCACGAATTCGTGGCCGTATCCGATTTGAACAGCTTGCAGGCGGCTTCATTGAGCACGATATACGGCATCACCGTTTCGCCCGGAAACGCGCCCCCCTGCGCAAAGCTTCCTTCCAGATACGCTGCGTCCATACCCGTCAGCGTCAATTCCGCCTTATAGTCCCCCGCTTTTACCGTAACGGGGATTTCCAGCACCGCTGTGGCCGCCAAAACATCTTCAATCTGCAATATCCCAAATACGTCCGCGTCCGAAAGCCCTTTGTTTTCTTCCGCGGCTACGACGATCTCATAAGGCTGCGCTTTTTCCTGCTGCACTGTCGTCAATATCGCGCCCGCAAAGCACAGGCAAAAAGCAGCGACAGCGAAGCCCAGTGCGGGCAGAACCGCCCATATGCCCTTGATGTTCTTCAGCGCCAGCCGTGTCAGATCAGAAATCCGCATCGTTTTTTCCCTCGCGCTTCTTTCTCATCACCAGATAGATCACGAGCCCCGCTATGACCGCGCCGCCGATGACGACGGATATCCACCACTGGCTTGCCGTTGGCTTCTCTTCCTCCTCCGGCGCGGATACCGTAATCACCGGCTCGTTGATGTTCGTATAGATTTCCGCCTGCTGCGTAAACACGTTGCCTTCGGCGTCCTCGTAAACAAGCGTGGCCATACCGCTTGTATAGCCGTATTTATCCTCGCCCTCGTACCCTTCGGACATGTTTTTGGTGCCGATGAACACGTTCATATCTTCCGTTGCCGCTGTGCCCGCCTCCATGTTGCCGATGAACGCCGTGCCCGTGGGGATGAGGCCGGGTGCGGTAAGCTCGACGCGCACGTTGTAGACGGCCGCGCGCCCGAGGTTCATCACCTGAAACGACAGCGGCAGGGTATCCCCCGCGTTGACCTCCGCCTCGATCTTTGGCATTTCCATCTCGACTCTGAGCGGCTGGGTCACCGTCACGGAGACGCTGCCCGCGGAGGAAAGCGTTTCCGCGTCGCCGGTTTCATACTCCATCGCAAGGCTGATCGTATACCGCCCGGGGGGCGTTGCAAGATCGGCCTTGTACTTCAGCTCGATATCCGCCGTATCCTCTTTTGCCAGCTTATCGATATAGATGATGTTGCTTTCATTAAGCAGCAGCAGATTCGTACAATCGCTCGTTGCCGTCACGGTCATGTTCTTCACCGACCGCTTTTTACTCGTATTCTTCAGCGTGATGACCGCGGTAAACTCTCCGCCCGCTTCCGCCGGAGAAGGGCTGACGCTGCTGCCAGCAACGATTACCTTGGGTTTGGACTGGGGTGTCGGCGCGGTTTCCGCGCTGGCGGGCTCCTTGCCGTCCGCAATCGTCACATAGCACGTGAAGGTGGCGCTTTGCGCGCCCGCCCCCTGCACGTCGATGGTCACGGGATATACGCCGTTGGTTCTGCCCGAAGATAACGCGAGGTCGAAGGCCACGAGATAGAAAGATTCGGCAATTGCGTCTCCGTTAGTATCTATTGCTTGCTTATTAACCGTCTTCTGATAATTCATATATAAAAACGGCGAGGTGGCGGTTTCACCCAGCCCGGGAGTTGCCGTAATGGTGCTTGGCGCCGTGCCGATGCCCGACGCTATCAGCGGCAGTACAATCGTCGCCACACCGCCGCTGACGGTGGGCGTATACCCGTTGCTGTAGGACGTATTCATGCCGCTGTAAACATTGGTATTGTCGATGGCAAAGCTCACAGTCGGCGCATCTCCCCCTCCCCCCGTATCCGTTGCGGCCGCCGTTGCGGAAGTGTCCTCCGTCTCTTCGGCGAACGCCGTGACGGGCATTATCGCAAACAGCAGCGCTGCGAGCAGCAGGCATATTTTTTTCATATCTGTTCCTCCTGTATCGTTCCATGATCGAGTATAACCACTCTGCCCCGGCATACCAGCCCTTTGGCCGCACCGGTGAGCTCGACCACCGTATAATCCCCGTATTGGCACAGCGCGTGCAGTATACCCGCGATCTCGTCCGCCTGCGCAAGCCCCGCCGCAAAGTCGTCCAGCAGCAGTATTTGCGGCTGCGCGATAAGCGCCCGCGCAATCGCGGCCTTATGCCGCTCCAGCGGGGTCAGCTGCGACGGATGCGCGCGTACGGCGTACAGCAGCCCGAAATTTTTAAGCTGCTCCTTTACTTTTTTATCCCTTGCCGCCGCGGGTTCGCCCCGCAGCGCCAGCGGCAGCGCGATGTTTTCGAGCAGCGAGAGGTTCTCCAAAAACGCGGGGTATTTCATAAGTACGCCGATGTATTTGCGGAAAACCGCCGCCGCGTCGGGCCTCATTTCGTGCAGCGGCTTGTCCAGCACAAATACCTTGCCGCTGCTCGGCCTGTCCATCCCCGCGATGAGCCGCGCGAGCGAAGTCTTGCCGCTGCCCGGCGAGCCTGAGATCGTCACGCATTCGCCTTTTACTATCGTGAGGTTGACGCCGCTCAGCGCGCGCGCGCCGTTTCCCGCCATCTTCACGGCGTTTTCGAGCCGAATCACGTCGCTCATTCTCTCACCACCGTCATCACGCCTGCGTCCATCTCGCAGACCGTATCGCACAGTTCGTCGATATCCATTTGGTTATGGCTCGCCAGTAAAATCGTCTTGCCCTGTTCTTTAAGCCCCTTAATGAGCGCGCGCATATCCTTTACCGCGCTCTTGTCGAGGCCGTTTAACGGCTCGTCCAATATCAGTATGGAGGGATTCTCCATGATGGCCTGCGCGATACCGAGGCGCTGGCGCATGCCGAGCGAATATTTGCCCACGTGCTTTTTCATGCCAGGATCCAGCCCCACGCGGCGGATCGCTTCGCGGATCGCTTCGTTGCCGATCTTGCGTTTGAGCGACGCGAGTATTTGCAGGTTCTTCATACCCGACGCGCCCGCCAGAAAGCCCGGCGTTTCGATGATAATGCCGATATCTTCGGGGAAGTCCATGTCTTTCCCGACTTGCTTACAGCGAACCAATATTTTACCCTTCGAGGGCAGCAGAAAACCACATATGCATTTCATGAGCACGGTTTTCCCGCTGCCGTTGTTGCCCACGATGCCGTGGATTTTGCCTTCCTCAAAGTCGTGATGCACGTCGCGGAGCACTTCTTCTCCCTTGAAATCTTTAAATACGTGCTGTACGCTTATTGCGATATCCATAAACCGTCCTTTCCCATCCCGCCCCCACTCAATTCAAAGCGACATTGATAACGCAGGTGTAATACCCCTCTGCGGTGTTGAACACCAGCATATAGGTACCCGCTTCGTCCGGAATTTCTTTTCCCGTCGTCATCAGCAAGTCTTCCATAGTAGAATCAGTTGTTGCATTACCGATATCCAACCAGAAATACTCGTATATTTGGTTATCCGAAATGATTTCAAACGGCACGGATGCCGCCGTCGGCTCATCCGCATATCGCCATTGGTCCATCCAGATGAATGAGACGGGAATCTCCGGCTTCACCTGAAGTTGCCCGAAACTCATCCCTGTTTTTTCTCCCGCAATAACGATAGAACATTGTGTGTTATAAGCCTTAAGGGTTGTCATGGGGCAGTAATTCAAAACGATATCATCGCCGCTGAGGGTTACCTGGGCTTCTTTAGGGATATTGATGATCCCAAGCGATTTGCCTTCCCGGTTCTCCACCTCGTATGTCAATGGCCGCGCATACCCTTCTTTAATCAATATGAATCCGCTCTCGTCGCACTGCGCACTCACCGTTTCATCCGCGAATCCCGCGGAAACCGTGTATACATCCGTAAGATATTTCTCATCGATTTGTGCGCCGCAGCAGTATAAACCAGCATCCGCTCCGAATAGTATCGTATCCCCGTTGAACAGCGTATAGTTGATCCACCATGTATAGCTGTAAACAGTCGAATACAAAATAGCGTTATCTTCTATATAATACAATTCCGGAGATATCTCACCGTCAAACTGAAACTCCGCCATCACAAGCGTGCCTTTGTCATACGGCACGGATTGGTGTACTTTCAGCCCAGGCAGTTCGGATACGCCCCACAATTCTTTTTGATATTCACCAATCAACCGCTTGATATCGTCATTTTCTGTCGATACCGATTCGGAAGGAAGGCCGGATGCCGCCGCGCTCTCTTCACTTTGTATCTCTGCCTGGTTTTCCGGGCTGTGCGGCAGGCTCTCATTCGTATCCGTATGCGCGGTATCGGCAACGCATCCCGCAAATAATATGCATACCGACAGCAATATGAATAATGCTTTTATCTTCACCGTCTTCCCCTTTCTTAGGAATCGTTTCCCGAGAAGTTGAAATTGAATTTCCTGATTGCGCGCAGCGTCAGCAAAAAGCATAGTATAATCAGCACGCCGAATATCCCATATGTCATCCAGAGGCGCGGCAGCAGATCGTACCCGAAGTTGTGCATGTGGTATGTCGCTTGGTTGAGCGGGGATATCCACCCCACCGCCACATTGGCCTTGTACATGAGCTCGTCGGGCAGTTTGAACATCGTTTTTAAAAGCTCGGGGTTGAGCAGGAACCCGAACAGGCTGAAAGTAAAAACGCTGACCACGCCCGCGAGCTGCCCTTTTCTGATATTGAACGTCAGCATGATGAACGCCATGAGCAGCGAATAGAGCAGCATCAGCAAAAATATCGTCCCCATGCATTCATACGGGCGGCTCATTTCGAGCGTCTTGACGAGCGCCGGAAGCGCGACCGCCTTGCCCGCGCCGGAGTAACCCAAGATCGCCGCGGTTTCGCTCCACATGTTGCCGATAAAGCTTTGGCGCATGCACACCAGCGCAGTGGCAGCGAGTATAAACACCATATAGATCATTGTCGCGAACGTGATATAAATCGCCTGCCCGAACAGCCACGTCTTTCGGTTGATGCGCATGAGATAAAACGGCGTGCCGGAGTTGATAAAGGGCATATCCGCGAAAAGCAGCAACAGCAGCAGCGACGCGAGCAGTATCGAGTTGCTGTCGCCGAACGTCCAGACGAACGCCTCGGCAATCTGCATCGTGGTCTCGTATTCAAGCGCGAACTTCACAGCCTTGTCCGAAAGCAGAAAGCATAGTATAAACGCGAGCGCGAATGTGATGAATATGCGCGGGTTGCGGTTCCACTGGCGGAAATTATATGCGGCTACGGAAAATGACTGCCTGATCTTAACCATTGGCGAGCCTCCTTCTGGCGATGATCGAGAACATCAAGCCCATCACGCCTGAAAGCTCCATGAGCAGCAGTATCACGCCAAAGCCGCCCAGCACCCAGAAGTCCGACGGGAACAGCCACTCCTTGGGATACAGTATGTAGAAGTTTGAAAAATACCGCTCGTGCAGTATGATGAGCACGTAGTAGAGTATGAACGGCGAAGCGTACGCCATGTAGCGGCTCTGCGTCGCCGCCGCGAACGTGAAGCCTGTGAGCGACCAGAACGTACCGGAGAAGAACAGCGTGGCCGCTTTGAGCAGCAGTTGCGCAAAATACGGCTGCGCGATTTCATCCTTGGTAAGCGCCAGCTCCATCGGCGTGAACACCAGCGCTGATATCCCGTAGGAAACCAGTATGCCAATCAGCAGCGCGAGCCCGCCCGAAAGCGCGCACGCTATGAGTTTGGCTTTGATGTACTGCCCGATGCTGCTTCGGTGCAGGTGCAGCTTGATATAGCCGCTCTTGATGTCGTCGATAAACGCGGCAGTATACGGCAGCGCGCACAGTATCGGCAGCGCGAGCGTAAAAGCGTCGGAAGAAAGCGCCTCGAATATGAACTGCGCGTGATAGCCGTTCATCAAAGGTTCCGTGTTTTGCGTAACTTTGATGATGCTTTCCAGCGAAGCGAGGAGTATGACCAGCACGATGCCCAGCGTGCTGATGAAAAATCCCCGGCTGGTCAGCGCGCGCCGGATATCGGATGAAGTTGTATAGTTTTTTATATCAGTGTTATATTTCATCCCGCCATTCCCCGGAAAAGTAAGCCGCCGCGCCGTCACAGACGGCCTTGGCCACGCGCTGCTGATATTCCGATTGTTTCAGTTTGGCTTCCTCCTCCTCGTTGCTTATATACCCACACTCGATAAGCACGCAGGGCATATTGCCGCTGCGCAGTACATACAGGTCTTGTGAGCGTGACGCTCCGTCCGTATCCAGCGCATCGTTTAAAGCCTCTTGTATCGCTTCGGCCAGCACCTTGCCCTTCTCCGAGCCGGGCATGAACAAGACCAGCGGGCCGCATACATCCGGGTCTTTCTCAAAAAAGTTCATGTGGATACTGATCACGATGTCCGCCCCGCTTTGCTCGATGATCCTCCCGCGCTCGTGCAGGCTTTCCGCCTGCGTATTGCCCAGCCCGGTATCCTCCTCGCGCGTCATGACGACGTTGGCGCCGCTGTTTTCCAGTTCAGACTTAAGGTGTTCCGCAACCGCGAGGTTCAGCGTGGATTCGTACGTACCGCTGACACCGACCGCCCCCGGGTCGAACCCGCCGTGCCCCGCGTCCACAAGTATGCACTTCCCGTCAATCGTGCCGCCGCTGCCTTGGCTTTCAGTTTCCTGCGCGCCGCTCAGTGATTCCGCATCCGCCGCTCCCGGCAACGCCGAAAACTCGGCTGCGGCGGGGATAACCCCTGCTTTTACGAGTGAATACCCCGCTACTGCAACGAATCCCGCAATCAGCAGCAGCGTCAGCATCGCACTGGCGAACTTCTTTTTGTTCAGCCGGTACTTCGTGCGCTGTGTTGCTTCGTTATTTTCCATGCTCCCCCCATAAGAATGTATTCCATCACATTATTACATATATTGTTATAATTATCAACATTGGCTGCGCTTTTGCGTTTTGCGGGTGCTTGCTTCAATATAACAAACGCTTTTCAGCAAGTATTCATCAATATGTAATCGGGTTGTAAATTTCGCAGACATAATTGAGCCTCAATATCCTCTATGCCGCGGAATCACGCTGCCGTCAATCGCGTTGATCGTGAGTATCGAGTAATCCGTATCTTTATCAAAACGCGAGCGCCACGGATGCCTCTCAAAGTTTTCATCCAAAACCCATGTGTCGCTTTGGCCGGTCGGATAGCTGTCCTTGTAATGATAGATCAGGTCGCCG
>CAYNFL010000030.1:0-3325 GCA_964396465.1 uncultured Christensenellaceae bacterium | reverse complement strand
GGTATCAGATAGTAGCTCGCCATGTCGTTCGATTTTGCTACCATCATGTAGGACAGCACGAGTTTATTCACCTCGAGGCGCCATGAATCGATCCATCCATCCTCCTCCACTTCACTATCCCATACTGTCTGCACTTTCAGCTGCGACGCGATGCGTTCGCTGATTTGATTAAACGGAAGCAGCGTTACACTCCCGTTTTCCGTTGCCACGACGTTCATCGGGCTTTCCCATCCAAACGAATACACACCGTAATCATCGAGACTGATCGATATGTATTCCTGCCACGGTATCGGGCTGCGGTAATCATCGCCAATACTCTGGTCGATGCAGCTTGAGATATTGTCCTGCGGCACGCCTTCGATGCTGCGTTTATAAGTCAGCTCGTGGCAGGCATTCCCGGTCTCTACAAACTCGCCCTCATCCGTATAATCGCCTTTGACCCGCGTATACGCCTCCACGAGCGTGAAGCTTATGCCCATCTCCGCAAGCAGCGCGTTCCCTTTTTCAACCGCCTCATCCTGCGTATATGAGACGCCCGGATCTTCCACAAGGTTCCCGTCCGCAACGCGGTAATTTAATCCGGTATCATAGTTGCCGTTTCCAGCGGTAAATTCCATCTTTCTGCCAATATCCGTCCAGCAGACGCCGTAGATATTCTCGCATCCCGCGTCGATGGCGTTTTGCCGTGCTTCGTCCGTCCATTCGTAGCGCATACCGCCGTCTTCCAGTATGATTTCTTCGCCGCCGTAAAGTTCCGCCATCACGCGGTCTTCCATGAACTTTAATTCCGTATCGGCTTCCTCCAACACCAAATCCTCCGGCGTTTGCTCAAACTCGATGTAAAGCTCCTTGAGTATTTTCTGATAAGCGTCGATGAGGTCGGGGTACCCTTCAGACAGCCTCAGCTCCTCTTCGTATGAATCGATGCGGTGCTGTATCTCCCCGCGGCTGCGATACTCGCCCGGTTTGTACAGCACCATATCGCCCAGCAGCGTGAGTCTTGCGGCATCCGCCTGCTGCTGCGTAATATCAGCAGGCTCCACGGTATATACCGGCCACGCGGTCTGATCCGATACATCGACCTCCGCGTCGATATTGATGGTATACCCCTCCGGCAGCCCGTCCACATTTATCTGCAGCCGCAAAGGCGCGTCATAGGGTTCCGCCTTAGCAGAGGGAGCCGCCGCGAGCGCGCTTTCCATCACGCCTTCGGCTTTATTTACCACGACTTCTTCCGTCGGCGTGGGCTGGCAGCCGGATAGTACGGGTGAAATGGCCAATATAAGCGCCAATATCTTTACATGTTTTCGATTCATAGTTTAGTAGCCCTTGCCCACATCCACAACGCTGCCGTCGATGGCGTTGATCGAGATGATGGGCGTATACCCGCACTGCAGCACCATCGGTTCTCCGTCCGTCTGCTCGCACGTCACCGTACCGTAAAAGTTCCATACGGGCACGAGAAGGCCTGTGGTATATGAATCCCGCTCCATGACACGCTGCAGCGAGAGCGACACGCGCGTGATATCGATTGCCACGGACGTACATGTGTTGATATCCTCATACGTCGCGTTTTGGATCACGATCATATTTTCAAATACGTCCTGTATATCGCTCCACGGCTCTATCGCCGTATTCTCCGTAAGCACCTCCGTCACATTGAGCGGCCCCTGCCAGTACACGTTCGCGATGCCCCCGTCGTCCACCGCGACGGTCATGTATTCGTAGACCCATTCTTTGCCGACCGCGACATCTCCGTCGCCCTGCGCCATCTCAACCGTCGTCTGGCTCATCCCGTGCGTGCTTTCTACCTTCACGCCGCCCTGCTGGCGCAATATGCGGAACACATAGGCCTGCCGCGCGGGCTCGTCGCTGGCCGGCTCCGATACGCTGGCATATCCTCCTTCGGCAGCCGTCATATACTCGCTCCTCTGGTTACTGCAAAGAAAGGCAGTATCGATCACCATATCGCCAAGGCCCATGTCATTGAGAAAGCTCTCTACTTTATCCCTTGCCTGCTGCGGCGTAGCGGAGAGGCCGCAGTCCGCCGCCGCCCCGCCTGAAAGCGACGCTTCCGTCACATCCGAAAGTATATACCCCTGCCAATAGTATGAATAATCGGTATCAATGCCCTCCCGGTTGAACCCCAACGTCGCATGGCTGCTCGGCGCAAGCGTATATGTATTCCCCTGCTCGTCCTTTCCGGAATAAACGCCTGCGGCGCCCTCCACATTGTTAAAAACGAAAAACGTCATCGCGTTCTCCTCGAATGGCTCGGAAGTCACTCTTAAAGCCGTATAGTTCCCCAGCGATTCTTTGATGTTGTTTTCCCGCATCTCCTCGCTCTTAAGCGTACCGTCGGAGAGAACGAGTTCATTATGGTCAGGCGCCTTTTGATATTCCTCCTGAAGAAATGAGAGCGTTGAATTTATCGCGGCTTTGGTGTTTTCATCCGTTTCAGCCGCAAGCTTTGCCTGCTGCTCGAGTATCTCCTGTTGGTAATACTCCTTGTCCGGCTGTTCCGGCATCCAATACATCGGCGTATCGCCGCACAGCGCATTGAAGAACGCGGACACCCGCTCCTGTGTAAACTCGCCCGCTTCGACGCGCGCCATGGGCAGCGCTGTCGTATCCGGCAGCTCTGCCGCGATATCACAGCTTACCTTCAGCTTGCCTTTGTTAACGGCCGTCTGAAATCGCTCGGGGATGCCATAGTATTCGCAGAGCGCGGCATAATCCGTTACGTCCGCGGATGCGGAATCAGTGGGGTCGCCGCTTTCCTCCATCCCTTTTTCGATCATTTGCTCAAAGTCCTTGTGGGCGACAACTTCCTCGTCCGGCGTGGCTTGGCAGCCGAAAAGAAAGGGGGAAAACGCGAATATGACCGCCAACAGCTTTAAACATGTTCTTTTCATCGTTAGCCTCCTTTAGTAGCCCTGTGCCACGTCGATCACGCTGCCGTCAATCGCGTTAACCGACAGCATCGGAAAATACCCGCCATCCTCCACAACCTTTTTGCCTTCTTCGTTGGTAAACGTCATCGTTCCTTAGAAGTTCCATACGGGCACCAGCAGCCCCGTGGTGAAGGAATCCTTCTCCATGATGCGCTGCAAAGACAGGCTGGCGCGGGTGATGTCGATACGAAAGTCCATATGATATTGCGTATGTCCGGTATACTCAATCGGTATCATATTTTTAAAAACGCTTTCAATATCGCTCCACGGTTTGATCGCGGTATTCTCCGTCAACACTTCCGTCACGCTCAGCGGCCCTGTCCAGAAAAGGTTTGCGATACCGCCGTCGTCCACCGCGACGATCAGCTTCT
>CAYNFL010000029.1:0-13476 GCA_964396465.1 uncultured Christensenellaceae bacterium | reverse complement strand
ACGGACTATTTCGATATGTTCGTGAAGGGCGTGCAATACGCACTCGAAGCGGCGAGGATGCTTCAAGCGCTGCTGGATGACGGCAAGGTGACGGAACAAAGGATCGCGGCCATTAAGAAAATTGAGAGCGAGGCGGATACGCACATGCACAAGATGTGCGAGCGGCTCAACGTCGCGTTCATCACGCCCATCGACCGCGACGACATCTACCGTATCGCCATGGAGACGGACGACATCACCGACAGCATTGAACGCGTCGCGAACGACCTGTGGGTGATGCATGTGGACAAAATTACGGGCGACATGCGGCTGATGGGGCAGTATGTCGTGGATGCGTGCGAGATGCTCGTACAGCTCATGTCCGAAATCAAGCATCACAAGAAGAGCAACAAGCTCTACGAATATACCGTCGAGATCAACCGCATTGAGGAGCTCGGCGACAAGTGCTATAAAAACGCGATATACGGGCTTTTTGGCAGTGAAAAAGATCCCATTGAGCTGATCAAAATGCAGAATATATACAGAGTGCTCGAAGAAGCGCTGGACGACTGCGAGGACGTGGCGGACTGCGTGGAAGGCATCATCATCACGAAGACGTGAGCGGATTGTTTTAGTCGATATTCTCATAGCCAAGCGTGATATAGAGATGTCAGGGCTGGCGGTGACCTTGCCCTGCCCGTCTACGGTGACGGTATCCGGTTGCTCCGCGGAAGCGGCGGATGAAACGCTGCCGCCGCGATTGCTGTCCAAACCGATAAAATTAAAGACGAACAAACAGGCGACGAGCCCGATCGGCACCGTGAGCAATATCACGATCAATTTATTTTGTATCGCATATTTCTATTGTGGTAATATGTGGATAATTATATCATACGGGAGGCAGGCGCGCACAAACCGTCATTCCAGCGCTTTGTTGTCGAGAATATATTTCATCATGCGCAGCGCTTCGCCGTCCGTAACGCCGGTCAAACGAATGGAACGCTCCAGCTCGCGGTAGGCGAGCTTCAAATAGCCGAAGCGAAAAAAAAGCTTGCCGAGACGCATCAGCACGGTATCGTCTGTGACGAGACCTAAAAGCTTTCGCGCTGCATTAAATTCTTCAAAATGTCCGCTTTTCATCAACACTTCGAGCAAACTGAATATGGCTTCCACATACGGTTCGGACGAAGCATCATCGGGGGGCAGCGGCGCACTGCTTTTACCTGCCAAAAGCGCTTCAAATCGCTCCAGCACATCACTATAAGGATGGTCCGCGTCCGGGAAATTCGCGCGCAGGCTTTTGTCAAACATCGCGCTAAGGCGGCAAAGATAAGCTGCGCGGCTCCCATAGGGGGTATTGAACAAGCCCTTAAAATGTTTATATGCTTCGCCGTAGCGTTTCAGGTAAAACAGGCAAACGCCTTGATTGTAGCGCGCTAAGGTTTTGTCGCAGCCGCTTTTTTCGGCGCGCCGCGAAAGCTTGAGCGCCTGCTCATAGCGCCGCTGCGCATAGCATGCGTCCGAGAGCAGGAGGTATTTTTGAGAGCCGGAGGGCAGCAGACGTATGATTTTTTTTGAAGCGGCGCCGGGCGGCAAGCTGTTAATCAGCAACGACGCCATATGGCTGCACAGCTTTTGGTTTTGGGGTATAAACTTGAGCGTCATGCGCGCGTAGCGCATCGCGCCTTTGGGATCGCCGAGGTTGTGATGGATTTGGAACAGCATGAAAGCGGGCTTGTAAGTGCCCGTGCCTTCGGTGTTGCGCAAAGGCAAAGGCGCTTCACCCATACAGATACACTTCTTAAAGGATTTGACCGCTGCGAAATAGCGTTCCAGCCGCAGCAATAAGCAGCCGCGGGTGAACTCTAGATCGGTGAAATCAGGAAAGATGGCAAGCCCTTCATCGATGTATTTGAGCGCTTCTTCCGTCTTGCCGAGCATTTCGAAGCAGGTGGCGAGGCGAAGCAATAGCCTCGCGCTGTAGTTGTTGCTCGCATCGAGGCGTGAGTAGCTCTTGATATAGCAATCGCAGGCATCTTTCATCTGCTGCAGCGAAAAATATTCGTTGCCAAGATTGTAGAGCATGAAGGGATTATCCGGATGCTTTTCAAGCTCTTTTGATATCATATTCAGGCAGCGCTGGCGTTTTTCCTGCGTTCTCATCGCGGAGCCTAAATATCCGTAGTGATAGATGCGCATATCGGTAATCGCGGTTAACTGCCCTGATGAATGATTGCTGCAGCGCAGCTGCTCACATGTATCATCGGCGTACCAGTAACTCATGCGGTTCTTGAATATACGGATGCCAAGGCTGCACAGCACATTGGCGGTATCGGGCGCATTGCCGAGAAAGCTTAAAATCTTGCAGTAGTATGCCGTGACGGCGAATTCGCCGGAAATGATACCACGAAACTTATCCGTATCTTTTTGCTCGAATTCCTCGTCCGCGTCCATGACCAGTATCCAGTCCATCTCCGCCTGCGCTATTGCGAAGTTGCGCGCGTTTGAAAAGCTTCCGTCCCAAGGGTAATAGAACACCCGCGCGCCATAGCTTTTGGCGACCTTTTCGGTTAAGTCGGTGGAACCGGTATCCACAACGATCATTTCGTCAACGATGTGTTTTACGCTTTCAAGGCACCTGCCCAGCGTGGCCTCCTCATTTTTAACGATCATACACAGGCTGACGGTCATCGGGCGTACCTCTCAAAAACATTTATGTAGAGAGGCGCCGCGATGCGGCGCTGCGTTGGCAAGCGTGCGCGCACTCGGCGGAAAACGGGACGGGGAGCATTAGCATTGCCGGATGCAGGCAGTTATGTGTGGGGGGTCAGTTAATCAGTACCATGATATCATATGTGCGCGCAGCGCATTTCGTTCAAATGTTATTATCGCGCGCAGCGGCGGGTTTGTGGTAAAATAGCGGCAAAAGGAACAGCGGGGAAGCATAAAGGGTTTGACGCGGGCGTGGACAGGGAGCTGATTGAAAATGCGGGGGAATGGATATCGATGCATTGATCTCGCATAGGACTATGGCGATGAGAACGGCTGCGGAGGCGATCAGCCTGAGCCGCAATAAAGGAGGGGAACGGTATGTTCACACAGGTGGATGGCAGGGATGTTGGCGATGTGAAAATTTACGCGCTGAGCACATGCGGGTGGTGCAAGAAAACGAAGGCATTTTTAAGGAGCCGCGGCGTGAAATATCAGTATGTGGATGTAGACCTGCTTTCGGGCGAGCCGCTTGCGCAAGCGCGCGCGGAGCAGTCGCGCTTTAATCCGGCGGGGTCTTTCCCGACGATCGTAATCGACGGCCGGGACTGCATCGTGGGGTTTGACGAAGAAGCGCTGGCCAAGCGGTTTGGTGCGTGATATGGACGAGCGCGTAAAGCAAAGGATCGAAAAGCTAAAGGGCGACGCGGCGGCGGGCGGATATACGCTGAACCCCGACGGTGAGTTTGTAGCCGACCTTACTGCGGGGCTCATTGCAAACGCCGACCGGTATGGCATGGAGAGCTGCCCTTGCCGACTGTTTGAGGGAAGCGCGGAGGATAACCGCGACATCGTCTGTCCGTGCGTCTACCGCGACGACGACCTCGCGGAGTACGGCGCGTGCTTTTGCGCGCTGTATGTCGCGCAGGGAAAGCCGATCAAGCAGGCGCCTGAGCGCAGGCCGCCGCTTGAAGAGCGCAAGCAAAAAGGCGTGGGTGAAAAAATAAGCGTGACGGGCGAAGATATAATAAATCGCGGTTTTGCCGGGCTGGCATACCCGGTTTACCGATGCAGCGTATGCGGGTATCTGTGCGCCTCGGTTCATCCGCCGCGCGTGTGCCCCATCTGCAAGGCGGGCGCGGAGCGGTTCGAGCGGTTTATGTAAACAGGTCGATCTGCATGATGATGACGCTGGAGGGCGCGCCGTCGATGAAGCCCACATTCTTCATAACGCCGACGTGTTCAAAGCCCATCTTTTCATGAAACTTAACGGAGGGCTCGTTGCGGCTGTCGATCCACGCGGTTACGACGCGCAGGCCGTTTTGCCTCGCGCGCATCAGCAACGCTTCCATAAGCGCGCGTCCTGCGCCTTTTCCGTCAAAACCGGGCGCGAGGTAGATGCTGTCCTCGGCGGTGGGGTTGTAGCCCGAGTGCGGGCGGAAGCGCGAAAGCGAGGCATAGCCGATAACCTTCCCTGTTTCTTCCGCGACGAGCGCACAACAGGGCGCTGCGGCGTGCGTGCTGAGCCACGATATCATTGCGTCCGCGCTGATGGCCTTGCGGTCCCATATGTGTGTTGTGTGAAGGCGGTAGTGGTTCATGATATCCGCGATGGCGGGCAGGTCACTAGGCTGCGCGTCGCGTATGGTCATAGGCGTTTCCTCATGAATGGCGGCGCTTCGCGCCGGATTAATGGCATCAATATACCGTACGGGTGTGTGTATTGTCAAGGCGGAGGGCAACGATGGAAGAACTGGTCACCATGAAATATGAACCGGGCACATTAACAATACTCGATCAGACGCTGCTGCCCGGCAATACGGAATATATCCGCCTGGCCTCAGCCGCTCAGGCGGCGGAGGCGATAAAGCGGCTGCGCGTGCGCGGAGCGCCCGCGATCGGCGTGGCTGCCGCTTACGCGCTGTGCCTTTCGGCGCGTGCCGCGCAGGGGCTGCCAAAAGAAGCGTTTGCGGCGGCGATTGAGCGCGACGCGCAGTTGCTTGCGGCTTCGCGGCCTACGGCGGTGAACCTTTTTTGGGCGCTGGAGCGCATGAAGCGCGTTGCAGCGCGCATGGCGGGGGAGAGCGGCGAGCGTGTCGCCGCCGCGCTGGAAGAGGAAGCAGGGCGCATCAAAGCGGAGGACGCCGGGATCAACCACGCGATCGGCGAAAATCTGCTGGGCCTTTTAAAGGACGGCGACGCGGTGCTCACACACTGTAACGCGGGGGTGCTCGCAACCACGCGCTTTGGGACGGCGCTTTCGCCGTTTTACATTGCCAAGGAACGCGGCATGGATATCCGCGTGTACGCGTGCGAGACGCGACCGCTGCTGCAGGGCGCGCGGCTGACGGCGTACGAGCTTAACAGAGCGGGCGTGGACGTGACGCTGATATGCGACAGCATGGCGGCTGCGGTGATGGCGCAGCGCAAGGTACAGGCCGTGATAACGGGCTGCGACCGCGTAGCGGCAAACGGCGACACGGCGAACAAGATCGGTACGTTGGGGCTTGCGGTGATTGCGAAGCACTTTGGCATTCCGGTATACATCGCCGCGCCCACGCCGACGATAGACCTCGCGTGCGCGGGCGGCGAGAATATACCGATTGAGCAGCGCGATGCGGATGAGGTGACGTGCTTTGGCGGCGTGCGCATTGCGCCTGAGGGTGTGAAGGCATTTAACCCCGCTTTCGACGTGACGCCGGCGGAACTGATCAGCGCCATCGTAACGGAGAAGGGCGTGGTCAAACCGCCGTATGAAGCGGGGCTCAGAAAGCTGTTGGAATGATTGCGGGGATTATTAAAATCGAATACGGCGGCGTATTTGCGCCTGTACGTTGCGCTATGGTTCACCCTCATCCGGCGCTGCGCGCCACCTTCCCCCTGGGGAAGGCATGATCGCGCACGAAATGATGGGCGTGACAAGACATAAAATATGTCGCAAAAAACTTATGGGAATGATTATGGTTCGTCGTTCGTTTGATCCGTCTGTTCAAGCCCGTCTAAAAAGCTGTCGATGCGCGCCATCAAGGCAGGGTCGTTTCTCTCAAGCAACGCGGAAAGCCGCGCGATGCGAAGCTGCCTTTCGCGCTGCTCTTTGAGCACCTTGGTGCGGTAAGCAAGCTCGAGCCGCTCGGCGGGCTCTGTGCAGGCTTTGGCTTCCCACGAAACGACGAGCATTTCGAGCTCGACTGCGCCGAGCGCGCTTAAGCCCTTCACAAACCGGTTTTCCTCCGCAAGCGTGTCCTCTGGGACACCAAAATACGTGGCAAGCTGACTGAGCCGCTCCTCGGGGATGGGGCGGCGCTTGCGGGTCCAGTCGCAAAACTGCTGCGGCGTGATACCCAGCGCGCGGCAAACCTCGGTGATGCTCTGCCCACTTAGGAAGATGAGGTGCTCGAGCGCGGTTTTCGTGTTTAATCCGGTAATCGTGTTCATGACTTCTCTCCGTGGCATATATTATGTCATGAGTTTATCACAAGACATAAATTACGTCAATATATTTGTGTAAATAAAAATGAAGTTGCCTTTACCGCAAAGCCGTGATACAATTCACAAAGATGGACGCGAGGGAAACCTTTCGGCTGTCGGCATAAAAACAAAAGACCTGTACTGACGGCACAGACGTTGCGTCTTAGCGGAAAGGCATGGGCAAAAGCTTACAGCGGTTGCTTTAAGTTGCGCGTTACCTGCCTTTCATGGCAGGTTTTTTAGTTCCCGGAATTTGAACGGAGGTGTTTACCATGCAGAGGATTGCGGTGATCAGCGCGATACTCGAAACTCCGCAGCGCAGCCAGACAGATTTTAACGCGCTCGTCGCGGGTTTCAAGGGGCTCGTCAAGGGGCGCATGGGGCTGCCCATGCCGAAAATGGGCGTATCGGTGGTTACGATCGTGCTTGCGGGCGAGTTGGACGAAATCAACAACTTGACCGGCAAATTGGGTGCGCTGCCCGATGTTCTGGTGAAGACGTCGGTATCTAAAAAGGAGATATGACCGCGGGGCCGCGGAAGAAATTTTTTAGGGCGAATGCCCGAAAGGAGATTGATATGAGAAAGAAAGTATCGGTTATTCTCGCGCTGATGCTGGCGCTTGCGCTGCTGACGGCGTGCGGAAGCAACGGCGCAGCGGGGGAGACGGCTAAAACGACGGATACGGAAACGGTGAGCGCCGGGCAAACGGTAACCGCCGATGACTCCTCAACGCCTGAGTCAGCCGAGCCGCCCTCGTTTGATCAGGACAACCCGCTGGCTGTGGCGACGCTCGCGGGGCCGACCGGCATGGGTATGATACGGCTGTTTGAGGACCCGGCCTACGAAATTGGCCTGTATACCAGCCCGGATCAGATCACGGCGAAGGTGATCACCGGCGAGGTATCGGCAGCGGCGGTGCCCTCCAACGTGGCGGCAATGCTGTACAATAAGATGGGCGGCGGCATTAAAATTGCCGCGGTGACGACGATGGGCGTGCTGTACGTCGTGGAAAACGGCGACACGGTGGGCAGCATCGCCGACCTTGCGGGCAAGACGATCTATGCGACGGGACAGGGCTCTACGCCGGAGTATGTATTGAACAAGATACTTGCAGCCAACGGGCTTGACGATGTGAATGTGGTATACATGGGCGCGCATGCCGACCTCGCCAGCGCGATGGCAGCGGGCGATGAGGATATCACGATCGCGCTGCTGCCAGAGCCATACGTTTCGACAGTGACTGCGGCAAACCCCGGCATTACCGTCAGGATTGACATCAACGAGGAATGGAAAAAGATGTACGGAGAGGACGTGGGCATGCCGATGGGCGTGACGATCGTGACGGACGCGCTGGCCGCGAATAAAACGGGCATGGATCAGCTCATCGCCGATTCGAGCGCTTCGGTGGAATATGTGACGGGGGACAGCGAAGCGGCTGCGGCGGATATCGCGGCGGAGCAGATCGTGGGTTCACAGGCGATCGCGCTGTCCGCGATACCGCGCTGCGGCATATCGTTCATCACAGGCGGGGAATGCAAGGCGATTTTGGGAGATTATTTTGAAGTGATGTTTGAAAGCAATCCCGATTCTCTGGGCGGCGCGATACCGGATGACGATATTTACTACATGCCATAAAAGCCAAGCTGAATGGTTCTATTATTCCGAGCATAACCCAACGGAAGTTCAGCCCCGTTTTTCTTAATAAAAACGGGGCTGTTCAATCAACAGTACCTGCCGCGACGGGCAATTAACAAAGGAATCGGCCAAAGCCCTGCAGGCTGTGGATGCGGGAGAGAACGTATTGTCATGGGTATGCCTTCAGTTCAATTAACGGTATGTAAAGCAGCCTTTTCTGATCATCGGACAGGCCTGTCCCCGCTCTTGAATTTTTACGGTCGATTCTATATAATGGTATTATGGATTATCAGCAAATTGTGCTCGTGACCGGGGCCAGCTCCGGTATCGGCAAAGCGGTAGCGCAGGCTATGGCCGCAGATGGCTACACTGTCTACGGCACATCCCGCCGCGCAGATTTTGAAACGGTCCGTGAAAACGGAATTGAATACACGATGCTGCCGCTGACGCTGGAGGATGAACAATCCATCGCTTTGGCGGTGCGGTATGTTATCGACCGCCACGGGCGTATTGATGTGCTCGTCAACAACGCGGGCACCGGCTATGCCGGCGCGATTGAGGAAACGACGGCACAGGAAGCGCAGGCCCAGTTTGACGCCTGCCTGTTTGGCGTTGTGCGGATACTGAATCATGTGTTGCCGCATATGCGCGCAGCGCGCCGCGGCACGGTCATCAATATCAGCTCACTTGCCGCGCATCTTCCGGTGCCGTTTCAGGGCATGTACAGCGCGGCCAAGGCCGCTTTGTCCACGCTCACGGCAGCGCTTCGCATGGAACTCATACCTTTCGGCGTGAAAGCCTGCATGATCCAACCGGGCAACACCATCACGGGTTTCGGGTCTAGCCGAAAGTATTCGGAAAAGACCTGCCGCACCGCCTATCTGCCGCCGCTGGAGCGTTCTCTCTGCGTGGTCAATTCAGATATCGCGGCTTTAAGCCCGCAGCAGTGCGCGCGCGCGGTGCTGCGGCTCGCAAAGATGAAGAACCCGCCCTTAAGGGTTACGCCGGGCTTCGGTTATAAATTCTTATATGTGCTTTCGAGGCTTGTGCCGTGGCGCATTACGCAGTACGTGATCTGCCGCGTTTATCTGCGCGGCAAAGCGCCTAAAGGCGCGGCTTGGACGGTGAAAGGGCAATTCGGGGAGAAATGACATGGAGGAAGCGTTAAGGCCGATATTTGAGAGAAGAAGCTGCCGGAGCTATTTGAACCGCCCGGTCTCGGATGAAACGCTGGAATTGCTGCTGCGCGCGGGCATGGCCGCGCCTTCGGCGATGAACTCGCAGCCGTGGGAGTTCATCGTGCTGCGAGACGAAAGTATAAAGGCCGCCATATCCGCAATCGGGCCGCACTGGGGCATGCTGAAATATGCGCCGCTTGGCATACTCGTGCTCGCGAATATTGAGGGCTACCGCGCGACGCGCACCGAGTTTTTCGTGCAGGATTGTTCCGCGTGTACACAAAATATACTGCTGGCCGCTCAGGCACTGGGCCTTGGCGGCGTGTGGCTGGGGCTTTACCCGCACGAGCAGCGCATGCAAGAAGTGCGCCGCATCTGCGGCATCCCGCAGGAGGTTATGCCGGTTTCGCTGGTATCCATCGGCTACCCTGATAACAGGCCTGCGCCGCGCGATTCATATATTGCGGAAAAGGTGCATACGGATAGGTATTAAAATAATAAAGCCGCTTGAAAAGCGGCTGTGTTATAAGATTTGGGACTATCCTCTTACAAGATAGTTAAGAAGGAGGTTCAAATCTTCAGGCTCTGAAACGAGCAGTTCCAGCTCATCGATCTTGGCTTCCGAGAACATCTGCGTGAGCATGATGTACTGGCAAAGCGTCGATTTTAAGTTCAGCCTGTCGCCTTCCGAAGTTACGAGTTCGATCTTGCCCTTGCAATCTTTGAGTACCTCGAAGAACTTCGCCGGTTCGGTGATGTTTTTAATCTTCATACGGTTTTCCTCCTTTTATCGTATTTGGTGTTCATCTTCACCATCACCAAATATATCACACCTTTCATGTGAGGTCAATCTCTCTGCGGAATTATTTGCATATACTTTACCCGATATTTTCACTTTTTTGGGCGGTTTCCGCCGCACCGAGTATTTCCGCGAGCCGCGTGTTCCGGCCGGAGAGCTCCCCCAAGGCGGGCAGCGGCTTTGCGCAGCGTTTGCACGCGAAGCGCAGCAGTACGCGCGAGAGCCCGGCCGCCTTGTTGTGTTTGTCCGCCGCGGCGGTTTTAAGCGAATCCAATGCCTTCTCCATATCGGCCTGCCTGCCCGTGAGCATCTGCGCGAGCGCGCGCGTACCCATAATATATCCCGTGCGCGAACGCATAAGCAGCCGCGCCGCGTGCTCGTATCGCCCGAGGTAGATGCTCACCCACGCGAGTTTTTCGCTGATGTGCCACGTGTTGCGCTTTCGGTCCTTGGCGCTGTCCGCGACGGCTTTGGCGGCGGAAAGCAGCTTTTCGGCGGCGAACGCGGCCTTTTGCAGATCCTCCTCGCGCCCTTCGGCGAGCGCGATGAACGCGCGCGCGCTCTGCGCGCAGCCGAGGCGGTAGAGCTTTTCCACAGGCGAGCGTGTCCAATGGCCGCTCATCGCTTCCTCCGCGAGCTTGGGTACGCTCAAATTTCTGAGCGGCATATCCGATTCGGCGGCAAAGCACTTTTCGAGCAGCTCGCACGCGCTTTCAATGTTGAGCCGCGTGATTTCGGGCAGAGGCGCTTTGCCCTCGCCGCTGGCGAGCAAACGCGCGTAGTATTCGAGTACGGGCAGGTACGCGTCGTCAAGGTAATAGCTGCCGAGCACGAACAGCGCTTTGGCGTATTCGCGCAGATTGGAGGCTTTTTCCGGCCCGTCCTTCATGGCTTCATACAGCGATATCGCGGTGGCAAGGTGCTCCTCGCCGATACCGCGTATCTCGCGCAGCACGGCGGCCTCGCCCGAGCTGTAGGCGTGCTTGCCGAACAGCAGCCAGGGTGCCTGCTTTTCGATGATGAGCTTGCCCTTGCGATAGTTGTTTTTCACGCTCTGCGGGTAAATTTCCAGCGCGCGCGAGAGCCATTCGTTCGCAAGCTCCATCTCCTTCTCCAAGTCCTGATCGCGCCGTTCGCCCGGCCGCATGAGCTCGTGTACGTTGGAATAATGGCGGTACGCGAGCGCTGTCGCGCAGCGCGCACTGCCTTGTTCCAGCTCCGCGCCGCGCTTTAAAAAAGCCACGGCGTACGCGCGGTACTGCGCGCAGTCGCGCAGCTTCTTTGCTTCGCCCGCTTTGATAAGCAGCGTGACGGAAAGCTTGCTGCACGCGCGCCCGAGGCGGTAGAGCACGTCCGGGTTGTTCCACACCTGCGGGTTTATTTTCGCGTTCTTCAGCGGCGCGAAGCGCATGCAGACGGCCTTGTAGTCGCCTTGTTCCATCAGCGCGTCCAGTTCCGTGAGCGTTTTCGCGTTCTCGCATATTTCATCAAAATCGGCCTTCTCCGCGAATACGAGCAGCGGCGCGCGCCCCTCGGCATCGAGCAGCGCCTGCCGTCTTGCGAGGCGCAGCGCGCCTTCGGTGAGCAGGCCGCTTTGAAGCGGCAGCGACTTTCCCTTGCCGAACTCCAACCGCAGTTCGCCATCCGTTTCGCCAAAGCGCGTGAGCGGCAGCAGCGCGGCTGCCGCGCTTTCCCCGCCGCGCCCCGCGACGTATACGGCACAGGCCGTGACGCCCTTGAGGCGCTGCGCGATATCCGGGTATACGCGTTTGATATGCGCGAGATATTTGCCCTGCAATGTAACATGGCCGGAGATTTTATCGAAGCATGCCGCAAAGAGGAACATAGTCCGCCTCCTTAACGAAAAATGAGAATTGAGCGAAATTATAGCGTGTACGCATTATTATAACATTATAATCATCTAAATGGCAATATGCGTCATATTATGCAAGCGGCTATGCGGCGAGGCAAGTATAAAAGCTTTGAAATGGCGGCGGCGTTGGTATATAATCGGAGCGTACTAAAGGCAAGGAGCGATGTAGCCCATGAAATATTCCGTGGTGGTTCCCGCTTTCAACGAGCAGGAGGTGCTGCCCCTCTCGTACCCGCGCCTGAAGGCCGTGATGGATGCGCTCGGGGACTACGAGATCATATTTGTCAACGACGGCTCAAGGGACTGTACGCTGGATATATTGAAGGATATCGCGGCAAAAGACCAACGCGTCAAGGTGTTGAGCTTTTCGCGCAACTTTGGGCATCAGGAGGCGGTCTCGGCGGGCATGGCGGCAAGCCGCGGGCAGGCCGTCATTATCATCGACTGCGATTTGCAGGACCCGCCGGAGGTAATCCCGGAGATGGTGAAGCGGTGGGAAGCGGGCGCGGACATCGTCTATGGCCAGCGCACGAAACGCAAGGGTGAGACGGCGTTTAAAAAGCTGACCGCTTGGGGCTACTACCGCATACTGCGCGCCTTGGGCGGGCAGTACATCCCCGTGAACACGGGCGATTTTCGCCTCATCGACCGCAAGGTGTGCGATACCTTGAACGCGATGCCGGAAAAGAACCGCTTTCTGCGCGGTATGGCGGCGTGGTCGGGCTTTAAGGCGGAGCCGGTAGAGTACGTGCGCGATGAGCGCGCGGCGGGCAAGACCAAGTATTCCATGAAGAAGATGCTCAAGCTTGCGGGCGACGGTGTCACGTCGTTTTCCAACAAGCCGTTAAAATCCCCCACGGTGATGGGCGTCGCGGTACTTACGCTGTCGTTTGCGTATTTGATCGCGGCGGTGGTGCTTTGCGCGCTGGGTGTGTGGGAATACCCGCACATACTGTTCGCGCTGGCTTTTGGACTGATCGGGCTGTTGTTTGTTTCGCTCGGTATCATCGGATTGTACTTGGGCAGGATATATGACGAGGCCAAGGCAAGGCCGGTATACATCATCGACGAGAAGATCAACTTTACGGAATAAACGGAGGGTAATATGACAGACCCGAGGCTTGAAAAACTGGCGGATATCATCATCAATTATTCCGTCCGCCTTAAGAAGGGCGAGAAGATACTGATTGAGACCACCGACGCGGGCAGCGAGATCGGCAGGCTGCTTGTGCGCAAAGCGTATGAGGCGGGCGGCATACCGCTGATACAGACATATTTTATGTCACTACGGCGCGAGCTCATACTCGGCACGAACGAGGCGCATATTGAGGCCATGACGCGCTTTGAGGAGGACAGGATGGCCAATATGCAGGCCTATGTGTCCGTGCGCGGCAGCGACAACAACTTGGAGCTTTGCGATGTGCCGCAGGACAGGATGCACCTGTACGAATCCATCTACTACAAGCGCGTGCATTTTAAGCACCGCATACCGCATACGCGCTGGGTGGTGCTGCGCTACCCGAACCCCTCGATGGCGCAGCTTGCCGATATGAGCACCGAAGCGTTTGAGGAATTTTACTTCAACGTGTGCACGCTCGACTACGCGAAGATGGACAGGGCGATGGACGCGCTCAAAGCGCGCATGGCGCGTGCGGATCAGGTGCGCATCAAGGGCGTGAACACCGATATCACATTCTCCATCAAGGGCATGAATATCAAGAAGTGCTCCGGCCACATGAACCTGCCGGATGGCGAAATCTATACCGCACCCGTGAAAAACAGCGTGAACGGGCGCATCACGTACAACACGCCCTCCATCGAGCGCGGGTTCCGC
>CAYNFL010000028.1:0-13663 GCA_964396465.1 uncultured Christensenellaceae bacterium | reverse complement strand
AGATCGGGATAGTAATACCCCTTTCTGTCCATTTTGGAAAAATTGGCGATTTCACAGTTGATCGCGAGCCCCGCTTTTACCGCGTACTCCACCACTTTCTCGTTGAGCACGGGCAGCACGCCCGGCATGCCGATGCACACGGGGCAGCAGTGCGTATTCGGTTCGCCGCCGAATTTGTTCTCGCAGCCGCAGAATATCTTGGTGTTGGTCGCAAGCTCGACGTGTACCTCGAGCCCGATCACGGTTTCGTACTTCATTTTACCGCCCCCTCGCCGTTGCCCTGCGCAGTTGCTCCAATCGGGGTTCCCTTAAATGAGGGCTTCCCGATAAAACCCGCCGCCTGTTCGAGCGCATACGCGGCGCGCAGTGCCGCAGGTTCGCCGAGCGGCTTCACGATAAGCTGCATGCCGATGGGCATGCCGTCGCTGCTGAGCGCGCACGGTACGGATATGGCCGCGAGACCCGCGATGTTGACAGGTACGGTATAGATATCGGTTAAATACATGCTTAACGGGTCGCTGTGCACGCCCGTACAGAATGCGGGCGTGGGCGCGGCGGGCGACAATATGCAGTCAAACTTTTCAAACAGCGTGTCGAAGTCGCGCTTGATCAACGTGCGCACCTTAAGCGCTTTTAAGTAATACGCGTCGTAATAGCCCACGCTGAGCACGTAGTTGCCCAGCATAATGCGGCGCTTCACCTCCGGCCCGAATCCTTCGCTGCGCGTCTGCACGTACAGATCGACGATGCCGTCGTACTGCTTCGCGCGGTAGCCGTACTTAACGCCGTCGAACCTTGAGAGGTTGGACGCGGCCTCCGCGGAGGATATGATATAGTATGCGGACAACGCGTAGTCGAACGTGGGCAGCGTGGCTTCTTCTACCACCGCGCCGGAGGCTTCGAGCGCCTTGACCGCTTTATTCACCGCTTCTTTCACTTCGCTTCCGAGGCCTTTGCCGAAATACTCCTTCGGAAGCCCGATGCGCATACCCTTAACGTCCATGCCGATGGTTTTGGTATAATCGGGATGCGCGATATTCAGCGAGGTGGAGTCCCTTTTATCGTACCCGCAGATCGCATTCAACGCCAATGCCGCGTCTTCCACCGTACGCGTAATCGGGCCGATCTGGTCGCGCGATACCGCGCCATAGGTCGGCTTCATCCCGACCACGCCGCAGTATGACGCGGGCTGGCGGATGGAGCCGCCCGTATCGGAGCCGAGCGCCAAAGGCGCGTAACCCGCCGATACGGCCGCGGTGCTGCCGCCCGAGGAACCGCCCGGCACGCAGTTCAAGCTCCACGGGTTGGACGTAGGATGGAAAGCGCTGTTCTCCGTTGAAGAACCCATCGCGAATTCGTCGAGATTGGATTTTGCGAGCATGATGATGCCCAGTTTTTTAAACAACTCAATCACGTGCGCGTCATATGGCGGCACAAAATTCTCGAGTATTCTGGATGAGCAGGTGGTGGCGACGTTCTTAGTGCAGATATTATCCTTCACGATTACGGGAACACCGTCGTAAGCGCTCAAAGCTTGTCCCGCCGCGCGCCGTTTGTCCGATTCGGCAGCCTCTTCAAGCGCGCTCTTTTCGCACAGCATATTGAGCGCTTTCACTTGCGGTTCCTTGTCGGCAATCCTTGCGATCAGCCCTTGTGTGAGTTCCCTAGAAGACAGTTCCTTGTTTTGCAGCGCGTCCATCGCCTGCTTCAGCGTAAGCTCGTAAATCAACGCGTCACCTCATTCCACAACTTTGGGCACGATAAAACAGCCGTTGTCCTTTTCGGGCGCGTTGGCCGTAAGCAGCGCGTTATCCATGCTTGGTTTTATAGTATCGCTGCGCGTCACGTTCTCCTGCCCCTGAATGTGTGCGGTAGGCGCGACGCCATTTGTGTCGAGTTCGCTTAAGCTTTCCGCCGTTCGCAGTATGCCTTCGAGGTGCTGCTGCAACTGCGTTTTTTCCGTCTCGCTGAAGCTGAGCCGTGAGAGCATTGCGATCTTTTCCACTTCCGAAACCGGAATTCCCATTATACCCTCCGTATTTATCCCAAATTATATTGATACGTTGTGTAAAAGCTTCCGGACGCTTCGTCGATGAATTGCATCAGAAAGATGTCGCCCGTTTCACCGATCGCGATATCGCCGGTGGCGCTAAGCGCGAGCATCTCATTTTTTTCGCTTGCAATATCATAGCCGAAAAGCCCGAAGCGATATCCGTCCACCGCTTCGCTGCCGATAGCGGCGTCCGTGTAATAAACCGTGCTGCCGTTGCTTGAAAAGCCAAACGATACAATCTCGGCGTTATCCACAATTTCCAAGCATTTGCCCGTCACGATATCACACAGTTTTAAGTTCGTCAATACCCGTTCATTCTCGATGATTTTGGTTTCAAGCACCGCCATCGCATTCCCGTCGGGAGATACCTCAAAATCGATCCCGGCTGTAATTTCGGTTCGCTGATCTCCGATGCGATAGACGACCGCGGCAGCGCTGTCCGCGAAATACACTACGCCCTTTGATACGATAAGCCGCCCCGCCGCTCCCGGTTCTTCCTCGACCGCCTGTATCAGCGGGCTGCCTTCCTCCTGAAAGGTACACGACAGCAGCTGCAGTATATTGTCATGCCCCGTCATCGCATAGAGCGTATTTTGTTTGTCCGACCACGCAAACGCCGCTGTCTGCGTTCCGAAGCCTTCTTCTCCGAGGTTCCAGAGTGTTTCCGTTATTAAATCGTACACGTAAAGCACGCTGTTTTCGATGGTAACATCCAATATGCAAATATATCGGCTGTCTGCGGAGAACTGTGCCGAATCAATCGTATTGAACATCGTACCGCTGATACTCACGCCTTTTACACGCCCGCTTGCATCCATTATCCACAATTGGTCAGAGCTTGCGTAGCCGGCCTGCGCGCCCGCCGTCTCCTCCGTTCGGTTGCTTCGCGAAAATACGATCGTGCCATCTCCCGCCATAGCGAGGTAGCGGCCGTTCTGCAACAGCAGCGGAGTGGACGCATACGCTTCGTCCTTCATAACCACGCTCTTGTTTTCCTCCGCCGAAATGCTGATATCCGTATAATCGGGCAGCGTTCCCGCTTCCAGATCCACAACGCTCAGCGAACTGCCGGGCAGCGCGCGTTGCAGCACTGTATTGATGGAATCCCGAAAGCTTTCGGCATCCCCCATCGTATCAAAGGGCTGCGATATCAGCAGCTTGTTCTTCAGGTCGCTGCACAGCACGGGCGTCATATCGATATCGCCCGGCCATGTCCCTTCCTGATGCTCGTTAAACGAATTGGTTATGCAATAATAGTATTTGGTTTTTTGCGCCTTCATGGGCTTGAGCCGGATCACGAGGTCTTCCTCGATATCCTCCACGGTGAACTCCGCCGCGCGCGAAAGCTGCAGATAGACGATCAGCGAGTCGTTGTCCGCAGGTGCCTCCTGAAACAAGCCCAGCAAAAAATCGGACAATGCCCACGAATCCTTTTGCTGATAATCCCAAAAGCTGATATTCTGCAATGTGATTTTTATCCGCTCCGGCGCGGAAAGCTGCTCTACCGTATATTCGGGTACGCTTAGCAGCTTGGATTCGGTGGAGCCCGCTTTTCGGCTGCCGCTTAAAAACGACAGCTTAACGACAGTTTCTTCTCCGTCCGTTGTGATATTGATATCCTTAAGGTTTGTATTACTTTCCGTATTGACGCTGCCGCCCGATGCCGATTGCAAAGGGCTTTCCGTCTCGTTTCTATTGGCACAACCAAATAACAGTATGACGGCTGTCAGTATGGCCATGATGCAAATCGTCTTTTTCACGCCGTCAGCCCCCCTTTGACCCTCCGGTTAAACGCTGCGCACATCGCTGCGCGTTATATTTGATCTCCTCGATATCCCCAAACGTGATGCTTCCGTTCTCATAGAGTATTTTTCCGGAAGCCATCGTCATCGCAACGTCGGCGTCACTCCCGCTGTATACCATATGATTGAGAAGATCCGCCTTCGGGCAATACCGCGTGCCGCTTGTGTCGATGACGATGATGTCCGCCTGCTTTCCCGCTTCAATGCTGCCCGTCATTGCTTCCAGCCCGAGCGTCCGGGCACCGTAGGCTGTCGCGGTTTTAATAGCGGTTTTGGCGGGGATGAGCTCTGGGTCATGCTCCGTGCCCTTTTGCAGCAGCGCGAGCAGCGTCATTTCCTCCATCATGGAGAGGTTGTTGTTGCTTGCCGCGCCGTCCGTCGCGCAGCTGACGGTGACGCCGTTTTTCAGCATCTTCGCCGTACGTGCAATGCCGCTGCCCAGCTTCAGGTTACTACCCGGGCACGACATCACGCTGACGCCGTGGCGCGCCATGATATCGATATCCTCGTCCGATACCCATACGCAGTGCGCTGCCATCACGGGCGCTTCGAGAACACCCAGCGATTCGAGCAGCGCAATGGGCGTTTTCCCGTGCCGCTTGATGCTGTCTCGATGTTCCCCCTGCGTTTCGGATATATGCACATGGATACGGCAGCCATGCCGCTGTGCGAAATCACGCACCTTTTTAAACAGAGTCGGACTGACCGTATATTCGGCATGCGGGCCGATTGCGGCCTGTACAAGCGGATAGTTCTTCACGGCCTCAAACAACGCTTCCGCATTTTTTATTCTTTTTTCTCCGCCGCCGTCGATATCGATCACCGACGCCGCGATCAGCGCGCGGATACCCGCGTCGTTTGCGGCTTTCGCGATTACTTCATTAAAGTTGTACATATCCGAGAAGCATGTGACGCCGCCCGCTGCCATCTCGGCGATGCCGAGCATGGTTCCCCAGTAGACTGCATCCTCCTCAAGCTTATCCTCTGCGGGCCATATCTTCTCCTGCAGCCAGCGCATCAGCGGCATGTCGTCAGCAAAGCTTCGAAACAACGTCATCGGCATGTGCGTATGCGTGTTGATAAAACCGGGTGCGACGATACCGCCCTTCGCATCAATCACGCGCTTCGCTTCAAACGGCGGCGCTAATGCTTCCGGCCCCGCGTAGAGTATGGTGTCGCCGTCCACCAACACGCAGCCTTCATAGCACGCGTCGTTTGCGTCCGCCGATATAATAAAGCCGTTACTGATCCGGGTCTTCATACGATTCTCCGTACATGTATCTTTTCTGCGCGTCCGTCAGCGCGTCGATCGCGATACCCATCGCTTTGAGCTTGAGCCGCGCCACGTGCCGGTCGATGCGCGTGGGCACAGGCTGCACCCTGTTTTCCAGTTTGCACTTGTTTTCTATAAGGTATTTCACTGAGAGCGCTTGCAGCGCGAAGCTCATATCCATAATCTCCGCGGGATGCCCGTCGCCCGCGGCGAGGTTTACGAGCCGTCCCTCGGCGAGCAGGTATAGCGTCTTGCCGCCGATCTCGTATGCCATGATGTTGTTTCTCGCGGGGTATGTTCTATCGGCCATACTTTCAAGATGCGTTGCGTTGACTTCCACGTTGAAATGCCCCGCGTTGGAAAGCAGCGCGCCGTCTTTCATTTTAACAAAGTGCTTTTCCGTAATTACGTCCTCGCAGCCTGTGACGGTAATAAAAAGGTCGCCCAAGGGAGCGGCCTCGCCCATCGTCATCACCTCAAAGCCGTCCATCGCGGCTTCCATCGCGCGAATGGGATCGATTTCCGTAACGATGAGCTTTGCGCCGAGGCCTTTGGCGCGCATCGCCACGCCCTTGCCGCACCAGCCGTAGCCCGCGACGACGACCGTCTTCCCCGCCACGATAAGGTTTGTGGTGCGCATGATGCCGTCCCAAACCGATTGGCCCGTACCATACCGGTTGTCAAACAGGTGCTTGCTGTCCGCGTCGTTGACCGCGATCACGGGGTAGCGCAGCACGCCTTCGCGCTGCCATGCGCGGAAGCGCAGCAGCCCCGTCGTGGTTTCCTCGCACGCGCCAATCACCTGCGCGGCTTTATCCGAATCTCCAGCATGCAGCGCTGCCGAAAGGTCTGCGCCGTCGTCGAGCACGATATGCGGCTTGTGCGCAAGCGTCGCTGTGATGTGCCGGTTATATTCCTCCGAAGTTGCGCCGTGCCACGCATTCACCTCCATACCGCCCGCCGCGAGCGCCGCGGCGACGTCGTCCTGCGTGGACAGCGGATTGGAACCCGTGACGGCCATGCGCGCGCCGCCCATTTGCAATACGCGGCAAAGATACGCCGTCTTGGCTTCGAGGTGTATCGAGAGCGATATGCGAATATCCGCAAAGGGCTTTTCCTTTGCGAAAACTTCGGCCAGTCCTGAGAGTACCGGCATATTGCGCTGCGCCCATGCGATTTTCTTTTCGCCGGAAGGCGCAAGCGAAATGTCGCGAATCTCTCCCATCACGCCATCTCTTTCATAATGCTTTTAAGGTATTCCTTAAAGCTGTCTTTAAGGTCGTCCCTGTGCAGCGCGAATTCCACGGTGGCTTTTAAAAAGCCGAGCTTATCCCCCACGTCGTACCGCCTGCCCTCAAATTCGCAGGCCACCATACCCTGCGATTCTCCGAGCGTGCGCAGCGCGTCGGTCAGTTGTATCTCGCCGTTTTTATCGGGTTCTTGATGCGCAATGATATCGAATATTTCTGGTGTGATCACGTAACGCCCCAATATCGCAAGATTGGAAGGCGCTTCGCTGACCGGGGGCTTTTCCACAAGGCCGACGACTTTATGCAGCTTTTTGCCGTCCGGCGGTTCGGCCGGGCTTATGATGCCGTATTTATCGACATCGGTTTCAACTACGCGCTGCACGCCGAGCACCGTTTCGCCGCATTGATTAAATATCTCGATCAGTTGGCCGATCGCGGGCTTCTCCGAAACGATGATGTCGTCGCCCAGCAACACCGCAAAGGGGTCGCTGCCGATAAATTCTTTGGCGCAGCCGATCGCGTGGCCCAGTCCGTTGGCTTCCTTCTGGCGCACATAATAAAGATCGACAAGATGCGATATGTCTTCCACCATGCTGAGCAGCGAAGATTTCCCCCTGCGCTGCAACTCCGATTCAAGCTCGTAGGATTTGTCGAAATGATCCTCAATCGTCCTTTTTCCGCGGCCCGTAATGATGAGTATGCTCTCGATGCCCGCGCTGATCGCTTCCTCCACGATGTACTGTATCGTGGGCTTATCGACGATGGGCAGCATCTCTTTGGGCTGCGCCTTGGTTGCGGGCAAAAACCGCGTACCCATGCCGGCCGCGGGTATCACCGCTTTCCTAATCTTTACCATGCGCGTCTATCCCCTTCCTTCCGTGTTGTCATTATACTATATCAAAAGCTGTTTTTGCTTTACATTTCTATGAATATTCGAGGCGAACACATGTCCGTTTTTTGACATTGACGGAACACGTTTTCGCGTTTTATAATACCGTATATAGAACATACGTTCTTATTGGAGCGGGGCATGGACAGAACCATACTGCATTGCGATCTCAACAATTTTTTTGTCTCGGCGTCGTGTATCGGGCGGCCGGAGCTTTCCCATGTGCCGGTCACGGTCTGCGGCGACGCCTCGCAGCGTCACGGCATCGTGCTGGCCAAAAACCAGCTCGCCAAGCGCGCGGGCGTAAAAACGGGCCAGCCCATATGGCAGGCCGCGCAGCTGTGCCCCGGCATGGTGACGCTGCGCCCCGATTATCCGCTCTATATGCAGATTTCCAAAACCGTGCGCGCCATCTACGACCGCTATACCGGGCAGATCGAACCCTTCGGCATCGACGAATGCTGGCTCGATATCACTTCATTCCATCCGCGCGCGGGGTTTGCGGAGCGCACCGCGAACGAGATTCGCGAAACGATCAAAAAGGAAACGGGGCTCACCGTATCGGTGGGCGTTTCGTGGAACAAGATATTCGCCAAGATGGGCAGCGACTATAAAAAACCCGACGCCGTAACGGTGATCGACCGCGGCAACTATCGCCGCATACTCTGGCCGCTGCCCGCTGGCGACCTTTTATGCATCGGCCGCGCCACGCGCGCCCGGCTTGAAAAGGCGGGCATCGTCACCATCGGTGATGTCGCGTGCGCGCCCGAAATGCTGCTGAAAGCGCTGCTCGGCCAGAACGGCATCATGCTGCACACGTTCGCTTTGGGGCTGGACGACTCGCCCGTAAAGGCGGTAGATCACGAGATGGCCGTCAAAGGCATCGGCAACAGCATGACGACGGTGCGCGACCTGACCACCGAGGCCGAGGTGCGCGAGGCATTTCTGATACTCGCCGAGATGGTCGCGTCGCGCGCGCGCAAGAAGGGGCTTCAAGGCAAAACCATCGCGATATGGCTGCGCGACAGCAAGCTGGAATGGATCACGCGGCAGGCCGCGCTGCCGCGCCCCACCTACATCTCCGACGAGATCGCGCAGTGCGCGATGAAGCTGTACCATGCCCACTGGGACGCGTGTACGCGCCCCATACGTGCCATCGGCGTGCGCATCACGGCGCTGTCGCCCATCGAGAAGTACACGCAGCTCAGCTTCTTCGACGCGCGGCGTCAGAGGATGCAAAGCCTCGAATTTGCCAAGGACGACATCGCGCGGCGCTTCGGGCCGGAGGCGCTCACGCGCGCCTCGCTGCTGCGCCCGCAGGTGGTGGAGCGCCACGCCAAGGAGCTGCACGAGGTGCACCCGATATCGTATTTTCAGAAATAATTCAGCCCGGCGGCCAGCCCATTGCGCGCCCGCCGAGCAGGTGGATGTGCAGATGATCCACCGTCTGCCCGCCGTCGCGTCCCGTGTTGACTACGAGCCGGAAACCGTTGTCGAGCTTCAGTTCCTTCGCGAGCTGCCGCGCGACTTTCATCAGGTGCGCGATGAGCGCAAAGTCCTCCTCGCCCGCTGCGGCGATGGACGCGATGTGCTTTTTGGGTACAACCAGCACATGCACAGGCGCTTTGGGATCGATGTCGTAAAACGCGAGCGATTGATCGTCCTCATACGCCTTCTTGGCGGGGATACCGCCCGAAACGATGCGGCAGAACAGGCAATCCTCCATATCAGTTCTCCTCTCCGTAAATCACGTTATGTTTCGCGCACTTCAGCGCGACTGTTTTTACTTCGTTGTGCGCGGCCTTTGCCGCTACGCGCACATACCGCGTCGAGTACCCTTCCATACAGCCGGGGTATGCCTTCGATTCTTCCTCAAACAGCACCTCATCGCTTCGCCCCAGCAGGCCGGAAATATACGCGCCTTCCAGCTCCTCTCCCAGCGAGATCAACTCCGCCGCGCGCCGCCTTGCCGTGGCTTTGTCCACCTTGGGTGACATGTCGTACGCTTTCGTGCCTTTTCTCGCGGAGAACGGGAACACGTGCAGCCGCGAGAAGCCGCAAGCGCGGACAAAATTCATTGTTTCTCCGTGCTCGTACTCCGTTTCACCCGGAAAGCCCGCGATAATATCCGTCGTGATGCCTGGCTGGTCAAAATGGCAGCGCAGTCTGCGCAGAAAATCCAGGTATTCCGCCGCCGTATAATGCCGGTTCATACGCCTCAGCACGGCGTCCGAGCCGCTCTGCAGCGATATATGGAAGTGCGGGCACAAATGCTTCGCCGAAGCGATACGATCCAGAAAATCATCCGCGAACCTTCCTGGCTCCAACGAGCCCAGCCGGACGCGGGCTCCCAGCTTGTCCAGCGCGAGTATCACGTCGGCAAGGTCGTACCCCTCATACTCGTACGAAGCGATATGGATGCCCGCCAGCACGATTTCCTTCACACCGCCCGCCGCCATCGCCTCCGCTTCGCGCACCACCTCAGACAGCGTGCGAGAGCGCGACCGCCCGCGCACATATGGGATTATGCAGTAGCTGCAGAAGTTATCGCAGCCCTCCTGTATTTTGATAACGCCGCGCGTGCGCGCCCCCGCGCTATCCGTACGCAGCGGCTCGTATCCGCAGCCTGTAAGGCTTTTCGTCGCGTCGATCTTGGTTTCGCCCGCAAGCAGCCTTTCGGCCACCGCGACGATGCGGCTTCTGTCTTCCGTACCCACCACCGCGTCCACGCCTTCCATCGCAAGCAGCTCCGCGGCGCCATTCTGCGCGAGGCAGCCCGCGACGATCACCTTGGCGGTCCGCGCCGCCCTGCGGATCATCGCGCGCGACTTCTTATCCGCAACCGCCGTCACCGTGCAGGTATTCACCACCGCGATATCGGCGGGCTGCTCAAAGTCGGCTTCCTCGTATCCGCTGTTTAAAAAAAGCGTCCGCATCGCTTCGGAGTCGTAGGCATTCACCTTGCAGCCCAGCGTGCAGACGGAAAACTTCTTCAATACTGCATTTGCCCTTTCTCGAAAAATACCGCCGCCAGCGCCGCGATCCCAGCGGTCTCGGTGCGCAGTATACGCGGGCCCATCGTCGCGGTTATGCCGCCGATGCTTCGCATTCGCTCAACCTCCGCAACCTCAAAGCCGCCCTCCGGCCCGATCACGACACCGATATCAGCGTATTCGCCCTGCAACGCCTTTTTGAGCGATGTCCCTTTCTCTTCCTCCCAGCAAACGATCAGCCTCTGATGTGCTTTCATTCGTTCCAACGCCGCGTCATAGTTCAGCACATCCGGCACTCCGGGCAGTACGCTGCGCCCGCACTGCTTTACCGCCGCGAGCGCGACGCGACGCAGACGCGCGCCGTCCTCCGGGCGTTTCACGCAGCGTTTCGACAGGAACGGCACGATGCCCGCCGCACCCAGTTCCACCGCCTTTTGTATGATATCCTCCATCTTCGCGGCCTTGGGGTACGCCTGATACAGCGTCACGCGTATTTTCGGCTCCGTACCGTTGCGTTCGCTCGAAACGACTTCCGCTTCGATCTCCGCGCCGAGAGTATTGATACGGCAAATATAGTCCATACCCGTGCCGTCAAACGCGATGAAGCTTTCGCCCGGCTGCATGCGCAGCACGTTTTTGATGTGCTTGGCCTCGTCGCCTCGAATGACGGCGGCATTGCCATGGATATCCGATTGTTCAGCGTATGCCCGGTGCATCGTTTCTCCTTACCGCGACCGCGCGCCAGTCCTCCATTTCCTGTGTCTCTACCGGCACAAGCCCGTTTTCTTTCAGCGATTCCGTGATCTCCTCCAGCCTTTCCGCGATAACGCCGGAAATGATATATACGCCATCCGGTGCGAGGTATTCGCGCACGTGCTGATTGAGCCGAAGTATGATGTCGGCGATGATGTTCGCCACGATGATATCGTATGGTTTTTGCTCCGCGTTTTGCAGCAGGTCGGATCTTCGCGCCTCCAGCATAACGCTGTTGCGCTGCGCGTTTTCGCGCGCGACCTTTACGCTCACGCTGTCATAATCGAGCGCCAGCACGCTGCGCGCGCCCAGCTTGTCCGCTGCGATGCCAAGTATGCCGGAACCGCAGCCCACGTCGAGCACATCCGCTCCCTGCTTCATATATTTTTGCAGCAGCGCAAGGCACATGCGCGTGGTCTCGTGCACGCCCGATCCGAACGCCATGCCGGGATCCATTTCGATCACGATGTCACTTTCCTCCGGCCTGTACGTTTCCCACGTCGGCTTGATGACGACGCGCCCCGCCGCGCGGAACGTCGTAAAACTCTTTTTAAAATTCTCGTTCCAGTCGGTATCCGGAACGGTGGATATCTCGATCTTCAGGCTGCCCGCGTCCGCCCCGCTGCCACGCAGCGTTCCCAGCCGCTCGCGTATCGTTTCATATGTTTCTTTAAATCCGTCCTCGCCGAACCACGCTTTCACTTTCAGCGCGCGCGGCGTAACGGGATCGCCTGTCCATTCGTCGGCCTGCGGCTCCGGGCTGCTGCCGCCCTCAATTTCCGTACCGGTTGCGCCCGCGTCGATGAGTATCGACGATACGATATCCGCGGCCTGTTCCGTTGTTATAACGCTTGCCTGCTTCCAGTTCATTATGACTCGCCCGTGCGTTCAAAGAACCGCTTTTCCTTTTTAGAAAGCGAATCGAACTGTCGCAGCAGCTCCTTTTGCTTTTCGCTTAATTTCTGCGGGGTTTCCACGCGCACGCGCACGAACAGGCTGCCCTTGCGCGATGAATTAAGGTGCTGGATTCCCTTGTCCTTGAGACGGAACACGGTCCCCGTCTGCGTACCGTCCCCCATCTTGTATTTCACGTTGCCCTCCAGCGTGGGTATCGTCAGCTCCGCGCCCAGCGCCGCGTCCGCGAAGGACACAGGCATTTCAAGATAGAGGTCGAACCCTTCTCTCGTGAAGTATGGATGCGGTTGTACGGCGATATGGATTTGCAGGTCGCCCGGCAATCCGCCGCGCTGCCCCGCCGCGCCTTCGCCACGCATATTGAGTATCTGGCCGTTATCGATGCCCGCCGGAATGTTGATTTTGATTTTTTTTTGCTGCTTTTTAATGCCGCGCCCGCCGCAGTCCGGGCAGGGATCCTTGATGATCTGCCCGCGCCCGCCGCAGTCCGGGCAATCCACTACGTTCACGAAACTGCCAAATGCGGTGTTGCGCTGCTGCCGAAGCTGCCCCGAGCCGCCGCATGCCGAACACGTCTTCGGGCTGGTTCCGGGCTTTGCGCCGCTGCCGCCGCAGGTATCGCACCGCATGTCCTTGTTTAAGCTGATCTCGCGCTCGACGCCGAATGCCGCTTCCTCAAACGTGATGCGCAACTCCATACGCAGATCTGCGCCGCGCATCGGCCCCGACCTGCTGCGCGCAGTACCGCCGCCAAAAAAGGTGTCGAATATATCGCCGAAGCCGCCCATAAAATCGCCGAAGTCGCCGAATCCTCCCGCACCGCCGTTCTCAAACGCGGCGTGCCCAAACGTATCGTATTGTCTGCGCTTATTGTCGTCGCTGAGTACCGAATACGCTTCGCTGACTTCCTTGAACTTTTCCGCTGCCTCGTCCTTGTTGTCGGCATTCGCATCCGGATGGTGCTGCTTTGCCAGCTTGCGGTACGCCTTGCGGATATCATCCGCGCTCGCGCCGCGGCTTATGCCCAGCACCTCGTAGTAATCTCTCTTTTCAGCCAATTCCACACCCCTGTTTATCGACATCGCTGAAAAGCCAAAGCGGTACGCTCTGGCTTTTCAGCAACATATTATATCACAGTATTGTATGTTTGGAACGCGCTATTTGTCTTTCTTTTCGTCGTCCACAACTTCGTAATCCGCGTCCACCACGTCGTCCTCTTTGGGCGCGCTGCCCGCGTCCGTGCCCGGCTGCTGCCCTGGCTGGAAACCGCCGCCCGCGGCGTTCGCCTGCGCGTTGGCCTGGCTGTACACCTTGCCGAACACGTCGTATGACACCTGCGAGAGCCTGTCGGCCGCGGCTTTGATCATGTCGCTGTCGTTGCTCGCGAGCGCGTTCTTCACGTTGGAAACCTCCGCGTCGATCTTGCCTTTATCCTCACTGCTCACCTTGTCGCCGAGGTCTTTGAGCGTCTTTTCGGTCTGGAACACGAGCGAATCCGCGTTGTTGCGTATCTCGACGCGCTCCTTCTCCTTCTTATCATCCGCGGCGAATTTTTCCGCATCCTTGACGGCCTTATCGATATCCTCCTTGGACATGTTCGTCGAGGCGGTGATCGTCACCTTCTGCTCATTGCCCGTGCCCAGATCCTTCGCCGATACGTGCACGATGCCGTTTGCGTCGATATCGAAGCTGACTTCAATCTGCGGCACGCCGCGCGGCGCGGGCGGTATTCCCG
>CAYNFL010000027.1:12862-13713 GCA_964396465.1 uncultured Christensenellaceae bacterium | reverse complement strand
AGGTGGCGGGTATCATCCCCGAAGCGGAAGCAATCGATTACATGAAGCAGGCCGCCAAGAAGACCTACGGCAAGAAGGGCGACAAGATCGTACAGATGAACTATAACGCCATCGATATGGGCGCAGCTGGTATGGAGGAGATTAAGTATCCCGCAGGCTGGGCGACGACTACCGAAGGTGCTCCGGTTGTAACCGCGCCCGAAGAAGCGGGAGAGTTCTTCGCGAACGTGCTGTATCCCATCATCGCGCAGAAGGGCGACGAACTGCCGGTATCCGCTTTCGACCCGCGCGGCTTTTTCCCGACGGGCACCACGCAGTTTGAGAAGCGCGGCATTGCGGTCAACGTTCCTAAATGGATTCCCGAAAACTGCATCATGTGCAACCAGTGTTCGTTCGTGTGCCCGCACGCCACGATCCGCCCGTTCCTTGCAAAGCCGGAAGACCTGAGCGGCGCTCCTGCAAGCTACGTGACGAAGGACGCGCGCGGCAAGGATGTCACGGGATATAAATTCCGCATGCAGCTTTCCCCGATGGACTGCACGGGCTGCGGCAACTGCGCGGATATCTGCCCGGCCAAAGAGAAAGCGCTCGTCATGACGCCGCTTACCGAAGAAGCGGATAAGGAGAACGCCAACTGGGAGTTCGCGATCAAGCTGCCCGTGCCGGATGTGCAGGTTAGCAAGAGTACAGTGATTGGTTCGCAGTACCAGCGCCCACTGTTCGAGTTCTCGGGCGCGTGCGGCGGCTGCGGCGAAACGCCCTACATCAAGCTCATCACACAGCTCTTCGGCGGCCGCATGATCGTCGCGAACGCCACGGGCTGCTCGTCCATCTACGGCGGCAACACGCCC
>CAYNFL010000027.1:3156-12852 GCA_964396465.1 uncultured Christensenellaceae bacterium | reverse complement strand
ACCAAAAACGCGAAAGGCTTTGGCCCGGCGTGGGGCAATTCGCTGTTTGAGGACAACGCTGAATTCGGTTACGGCATGAACGTCGGCATCTCGCAGCAGCGCGCGCGCTTGGCGCTGCTTGTGGAAGAATTCGGCGGGAAGGGCGGAGCGGAGGCCAAAGCAATATGCGATGCGTGGCTTGCCGCGAAGGATGACGGCGAAGCGAGCAGAGAAGCGTCCAAAGCGCTTAAAGAGATGGTGGACGGCTGCAAAGACTGCGGCTGCGAGATGGACGCGCTCGCCAAGGAAATCAGCGCGATGAGCGACCTCATGGTCAAAAAGTCGGTCTGGGTATTCGGCGGCGACGGCTGGGCGTACGATATCGGCTACGGCGGGCTCGATCATGTGCTTGCGCAGGGCGAAGACGTCAATGTGCTGGTGCTCGATACGGAGCTTTACTCCAACACGGGCGGACAGGCGAGCAAAGCCACGCCGACCGGCTCGGTCGTGAAGTTCGCGGCGGCGGGCAAGCGCACCAAGAAGAAGGACTTAGGCGCCATCGCGATGACGTACGGATACGTATACGTCGCGCAGGTCTGCATGGGCGCAAACCACAACCAGCTATTAAAAGCGCTGACCGAGGCGGAAAGCTACCATGGCCCGTCGCTCGTCATCGCCTACGCGCCTTGCATCAACCACGGCATCAACATGAGCAAATCGCAGGCGGAGATGAAGCGCGCGGTCGAGGACGGCTACTGGCACCTGTATCGGTTCAACCCGGAGCTCAAAAAGGAGGGCAAGAACCCATTCACGCTCGACAGCAAGGAGCCAACCGGCAGCTATCAGGAATTCATCACGAGCGAAAACCGCTACAGGACGCTTGCGCAGCAGTTCCCCGAGACGGCCGAGGTGCTGTTTAAAACGGCGGAGCAGGAAGCCAAAGAGCGCTATGAGTATTACAAGCGCATGGCGGAAGGCAAATAAAGCAATATATACTGAAGGCTCTCCGAAAGGGGAGCCTTTTATGTTCCGGCGTAACAGGGCATGGATTGTAGATAAGAGCGTTTGGCTTTCTTGACTTATGCCATAATCATATGAGATAATATACCAAAATGAGAACGGGCACCCTCAAACCCGAAGGTTTAAGCATGATCGGGCTGTATGGATTTTTTATTATCTGTACAGGAAGAAAGGTTGTTGCAATGGAACGAATGGAGAGCGTTAAGCGGCATTTTGAAGAGGAAGCGCGTGAGTATGACGAAATTATTAAAAAACTTATACCCGGTTACCCACAAATGGTAGAAGCACTTGTGGATGCGCTTCCCTTTGAAAAAAGTGCTGTAATTAGCGTTATCGACCTTGGCTGTGGGACGGGGACGGTTGCCCGGGCGGTCAAGGACGTATTCCCAAGTGCGAACATCACCTGCCTGGACATTGCGGAAGGGATGCTACAGATGGCTAGGCTGAAAATGGCGGATGCGCCTGAGACTGTTTATATCAACGCCGATTTTTCCAGCCTTGACTTCAGCGGGGAATACGACGCCGTCGTATCTTCGCTTGCGCTCCATCATCTTGAAACGGATGAAGATAAGCAAGAGTTTTACAGAAAAATATATTCCGGACTGAAAAAAGGTGGCGTATTTGCAAACGTAGATGTGGTTATTGCTTCCACTGGCAGGCTTCAGCAGGTGTATATAGAAAGATGGAAGAACTTTATGGAAAAAAGCGTTGGCAGGGAAGAAGTGGAAAACATATGGATACCAAAGTATTATAAGGAGGACAGGCCGACAGCCCTGACGCGGCATCTTAATATGCTCGAAAGCGCAGGCTTTTTATACATGGATGTTCTTTGGAAGTATTACAATTATGCGGTATATACCGCCCTGAAATAGCTACTAATAGTACAAGAATCTGACTGAAAAAAAAAAGATGATATAAGGAAAAAGACTGCAAGGGGCCTTTTTCCTTGCCCCCTGATAATACTTGTCCTGCTCGTTTAGGATGATATGTTCATAAATATCCTCTTTGCCAGAGCTGGATGCCAGTCATCTTTGTGGTAAGTGATTTTAAGGCATTGATTATTTTAGGATTGACATAGGGGCCGCCGACCTCGGCGGCCTCGTATGATGGGCAATTAAACAATGGTTTGGCATAACGCTGTAAACGGGAACGGACACATTTTGATTATGAGCAGGGATATCCAAAATATACTGGCCAACAATCTTGTCATAGCAAGACATAATAATATGAGGGCCGCCGAGGTCGGCGGCCCCTACCATTTTTCCAGCAACAACGCCCTATTACTTGTGCAAATCGTTATAAAATACGCGTCGTTCTGGCTGTAATCGTAACCTGACAGCCGCAGGCCTTTTCTTTTTACTTTTGCCGCGTGCATACCCATATAATAAAATTATAACATATATGTATACTGTTGGGTAGGGGTCATAGACTCTTTGGGGCTTATAACTTCATATCACCCTCTGCGGCCGCAGCGCCTCGTCCCAATCCAAAACGCCGTCGCCGCAGTACACCCAGTCGATGAAATATCCGCACTGCGCGTCGGCGGCGAAGTTGGTGAGCTGCTCCGCCGAGAGCAGACCCGCGAATATACCGTAAGACCCCTTTTCCGCCGCTCCGGTGTACGTCCATGTATCCATGAAGAACACATCGTATCTCAGTGCCTGTAACCGCGTGCACTCGCTTTGCCCGCGCTGTGCCTTGGCTTTGGCCAGCATGGGCGCAACCTCCGCATTGTACTTCGCCGTTGCCGCATCGTAATTTGCCTGCCCGTCCAGCGTCTTTGCTTCCTCCTGCGCTGCCCGCCATTGTTCTTTCGTGATATCGCCGCCGTGGTTGCCGTTGTATTCGCCGTATGGGTATGTGCCGCTTGCGAGGTCGATCAGCTCGCGCCACTCATCGATACTGCGCCCATTGTAGACGTAGCTGCCGAAGGCGTTTGCGTACTGTTCGGGCGTAAGAATACTGATCTGCACGAAGAAGTACGCGTCCGCGCCCGCGGTATCGTCCAACGCTCGCCGTACGCCTGCAGTAATTATGGCCTGACCCGGTTCAGGAGACATATAGCTGTCCAGCTCGCCGCCGCCGTATTCGGACGATACCGCGAAGACGCGCGTATCCGGCGTCGCGGCGGGTGACGCGGCGCTGGCGGTTGCCGCAGCGGGGGAGGCCGGAACGGACGCTTCCGCGATTTGCCGCCCGCTTTGTAAGTTGTTTGCCGTAAGTGCCGCAATTACCGTGACGGCGGCGGCCGCAGCGCAAGCCGCGCCCGCGGCGAGGCATATGAACCGCTTCTTTCTGCGCCTTTGCATGGCAGCAATGCGCTTTAGCGTATTGCGTTCAAATTGTTGATCAAACCGTACCTGCGCCATCGCGGCTTGATAAGCGTTGGGTTTATACAAGGAAATCATCTCCGATCATGGTTTTCAGAAGGGATCGTCCGCGCGCGAGCCACGTGCCTACTGTGGCGGGTTTGCTGCCCAAAAGCTTCGCGATCTCCGCAATCGAGTAGCCCTCGTAATAGTGCAGATGGAGCGGGATACGGTACTTCTCATCGAGGCTCAGCACATATTCCAGCAAACCGCGGCTCTCTTCGGCTACGTCGTCCAGTTCCTCCGCGAGGGGTGTCATGCGCCTGCGCCAACCCGATTTGAGATGGTTTTTGCACTTGTTGGCGGCGACGCGCATCAACCACGCCTTCTTATGCGCTTTCGCGTTAAAGCGCGGCCTTTTAAGCATGTAGGCGAGAAACACATCCTGCGCGATATCCTCCGCGTCCGCGCGGCTTTTGAGGTACGCGAAGCAAAGCCGCAGTATGGCGGGGCTGTATTCGCGCACAGCGCTGCGTATTTCTTCATCGGGCTCGTATGCAGGTCGCATGCGGTATCGTCTCCCTTTTACCTGTATAACAATCAGCCGAGTGCTTTTTTTTCATAGGCGAAAAATTTATAATGATAACTGACGAAAACAAAGTTAATGAACATGGAACTGCCGAAAATAAACGGGCGGCTAACAGCCGCCCCGACATATTATAACATATTATAGCCATACCGCTTTGCTATTTGAGCGAATCCATGAAGGCTTTGTACTGCGCGAACGCGATGCCGGGTTCCTCGAGCGATAAATCCCAGCGCTTCACCCACTCGAGCGAATAGAAGCCCTTGTACCCTGCGCCTTCAAGCAGCCGGATGATCTGCGTAACGGGGATGCTGCCCTCGCCCACCATGCGGTAATGCACCTTGCCGCCTTCCATTACGGAATCCTTGATGTGCACGTGGCGGATGTACGGCGCGATGTTGTTGATGGTATATTCGGGGTTCTCGTTGAAGAACCGGTAGGGGTGGTGGATATCGTAGAGTATGCCGATGTTCCTCGTTTTCAGATCGCTGAACATCATCCCGAGCGTCTTGGTCTTCGCGTAAAAGCCGTTCGTCTCAATCAGCGGCATCACGCCCTTATCCTGCGCGTAATCGGCAATCTCGCGCATGTTTGACGCGATGACCTTGGGGCTGATCTCCAGCGAAGGCGCGGGGTCCTTATCCGCCAGCAGGCGGATGTACGGCACGCCCAGCGCGCTTGCGGTATCGACGTAGGCCTTGGCGCTGTCCAAAACCTCCTCGGAGTTTAAATCGCACGAGGACGCGAGGCAGGGGATGGAAAGCGACAGATGGGAGAGTTTTTCCTTCGTGGCGCTGATATGCGCGGGCGAGAACGCGTCGATGGCGGGGGTGTAAAGCTCGTTCTGGATCCCCCTGACCTCGATGCCGTCAAAGCCGAGATCGGAAGCTACCGATACGATCTCCGCAAACGACCACTCTGGGCATCCCAGCGTTGAAAAGCATGTCTTCATTGGCTGCTCCTCCTTTACCGTACCTGATGATTCATTATACTACAAACTATTAACAATTACACGCCCATGACCTGTTTAAATTCCGCGAGCGCGCGCGCGAACTCCGTCATGCAGTTTTTCACCGGCGCGCCGCCTTCAAAATCGACGCCGGCTTTTTTCAGCAGATTCAGCGGATGGTCGCTGCCGCCGCTCTTTAAAAATTCCATATAGGCTTCGAGCGCGCCGGGCTGCTTCTCCAGCAGCTTCGTCGCGATCATCGCGGCGGCGGAAAAGCCCGTCGCGTACTTGTAGACGTAGAAAGCGTTGTAGAAGTGCGGTATGCGCGCCCACTCGAGCGCGATGGTATCGCAGGTGTTCATGCCGCTGCCGTAGTAAAGCGCGTTGAGCCCCTTATACTTTGCGGAAAGCGTCTCATGCGTGAGCGGCTCGCCGCCCTCGGCCATCGCGTGCGATATGCGTTCAAACTCGGCAAACATCGTCTGGCGCAGCACCGTGGTTCGGAACTGGTCGATGTAATGGTTAAGCACGTGTTTTTTTAGCGCATCGTCGCCGTGCTGCAACAGGTAGCGCGTCAGCAGTATTTCGTTGACGGTAGAGGCGACCTCCGCGACGAATATCGTATACTGCGCCGTGGGGAAGGGCTGTGCTTCGTCCGAATGGTAGGTGTGCATCGCGTGGCCCAGTTCGTGCGCAATCGTGTACACGCTGTCGAGATCGGCGCGGTGGTTTAAAAGCACATACGGGTGGGAGCCGTACGCGCCCCACGAATACGCGCCCGTGGTCTTGCCCTCGTTTTCGAATACGTCGATCCATTTTTCGTCGCGCGCGCGCTGCAGCAGCTTACGATAGTCCTCGCCGAGCGGAGAAAGCGCCTCGATCACCATATCGATGGCCTGCTCAAAGGGGTACTTCTTTTCGGTATCGGGCACGAGCGGCACGTAGATATCGTACATCGCGATATCGGAAAGTCCGAGTATCTTTTTCCTCGTATCCACGTAGTCGTACATCACGGGCAGGCTTTCGTGTACTGTCTCCACCAGAGCGTCGTATAACGATACGGGCACGTCGTCGCCGAACAGCGCCTGCTCCAGCGCGCTGCTGTAATTGCGCGCCTTGGCGTAGAACAGGTCCTTCTTGACGCTCGTGGAGTAGGCCGCCGCAATCGTGTTGATATTGCCAAGAAAAGCGCTGTAGTAAGTCTCGAACGTGTTCTTGCGCACGCTGCGGTCGCGGTGCTGCATGAGCTCTAAGTACTTCGCATGCGTAAGCTGCACCTCGCCCACGGGCGTTTGCACCTTGCCGAACTTCATATCCACGCTTTCGAGCATCGTGAATATCTCCTTAGCGCCGCCCGAAAAATCCGCGCTCATCGACAGCAGCTTCTCTTCGGCTTCGCCCAGCACGTGCTGTTTTTGCCGGATGAGGTCGCGGATCATGAACGAATAAGGGGCAAGGCGCGGTTCCGCGCCGATGAAGCCCAGCAGCTTTTCATCGCTCTCCTTGAGCAGCGTGGGCGCGACAAACGACGTCTCGCCCGAAAACGCGACGTAGAGCGACCACGCGCGGTCGGTCATGCCCTGATAGCGCGCGTTGCCGTTGTCCTCGTCGCGGCGCATCTTGGCGTATACGAACACGCGCTCACAGAGCAGCGCCGCCTCGTCGATTTTACCCAGCGCGTCGGCGAGCGCGCCCGCGCTTTGCGTCAGGCTGTCTTTTAACGCCGCGAGGGACGGCAACATCCCTTGCAGCTTTGCAAAGCCGCTTTCCCATTCCGCGTCGGAGGGGAATATCGGGCTAAGATCCCACTTATATTTATTCTCGATCTCGCTTCTTTTCATAGTGCCTCCGGATGATATTTGTTATCAGTATTCCCCAAAAAGCTTCTTTAGTAGCGTATGTCGCGGCCGCGGAAAATGAGCTTCTCCGAATGGCGCGCGTCCATAAGCCGCGAATGGATGCGCTCACCGTACCGCTCGTTGATGCTTATAAAGTCCAGATTGGTTACGATAACGGTATGCAACCCGGATGCGGCGCGCTCATTCAGGAGATCGAAAAAATACTCCACCGTAACGTTGCGTGTCATGGGTTCTGTGCCGAGATCGTCAATAATGAGCAGGGGGGCATACAGTATGGCTTCTAAATCCACATCCTCGCCCAAACGGTCGCTGTGGAATAACGAAAACAACCGGTATGCGGTGTATGCGGCTGCGGTATACCCGCGCTCGATCACGCGGCGCTGTATGCAGCGCGCGGTATACGTTTTGCCAAGGCCCGTACCTCCCGATATCAGCAGCAACTGAGAGCAATCCGGAAAGCTGTCTGCCCAAGCCATTGTAATACGCTTATACTGCGCCATGTAGTCGCGTTGGGAACGCCCGTTTTCCAGCGGTTCCTCGGGAAAACGCGTCAAATCGAATTTTTCAAAGCTCACGCTGTGATCGGCAAGCCGCGCTTCGTCGAGCTTGCTTTCCAGCCTGTTGCGCAGGAAACAATCGCAGCGACGCGCGTCGTCGCGCAGCCCCGTGTCACGGCAGACCGGGCAGCCGTATATTGGGTCGAGGTAGTGCGCGTCAAACCCGGCGCTGCTGAGCAGCTGCGCGGCTTCGGCAAGCAGGCGATTCAGCTCGCCCGAATTGAATATACCGCCCTGCGCGGTGATCCGGATGCGTTCAAGCTGCAGCGAACGGATGGCTTCGTGCAGCTTCTTCAGCTTTGGCGCGCGCGCGTACACCTCGCTTCGGCGGCGCTGCGCCTCCGCTTCGTTTTTACGGCGGATGCCGTCATACAGCTCAAACAAATCCGTCGCGCTCAATGCTGCACTCCTTCGTCTGCAAACGGGTCAAGAGCAAGGTAATCGAGGTTTTCCACAGGCCGTTCAAAAGATTCGCGTTTTCGTGTGATATCATTTTTGACTGAAAACTTCTTGGCCTCGCGCTGCGCGTCGGCGAGCGTTTTAACGCCCGCGTCGTGCCAACTGTTCAGCTTCCAGTTGAGGGTGCGATACGGGTTGTCGGCGAGCATGCTGATCTCTGCCGCGAGCACGATCGCTTCGTGCGGTATGCCCCACTCCTTGTTCCACTTAAGGTAAGCCTTGCGGTGCGCGTCGGCGACGGCACATGGCCTGCCCGTATTTTTGAGCACTTCGTAAACTTTGGCATCCAGTTTCTTCAGTTCTTCCAACTGGCGCTGCGCCTCTGCGGGTGTGCCGATGTGGTTGTTGTACCAGTCGGTGAGTATCTCGTCGAGGTAGGGGAAGGGCAGCTTGCCGCGCAGCGCGAGCAGCTTTGCCGCTTCGGTCAGCATATCCATGCCGTAGCCGAATATGCTTGTCCACTTGCGGTAGAGGCTTTCGTGCTCGAAAGAAGGCTTGCCGGTTTCGCCGATGATGCGCATGAGTTCGCGGATATCTTTGGATGCGCCTTCGGTTTGCGTCTTGCTTTCCGTGATCTGCCGCGAGCTGATATCCCCGTTTTCGTGCAGACGCTCCAATATGCGGTCGAGGTATTTCATGCTGGGTTCGCGCGCGGCGGTGGTATGCGCGCAAGCGGTCAGCACGGCTTCCAATGTAAAGCCCCACTCCTGCGTCCATTTCACAAACAGCGCGGTTTCATCCTGCGTCGGGCCGCGGCTTGTGATGCCAAGCTGCGCAAGCACGCGCGGTACGCCACAGGCGGCAGCCTGAAGCGAAGCGATCTTGTCCGCAGCCTTTTGCTCCGTATCGATGTGCTCTTCTTCCGCCCAGGAGCTTGCGACCTTGTCCATATATGCAACAGAAACGCGCCTGCCCTTTAAAAGTATGCAGTACTGCGCAAGGCACAGCACCACCTTCTTGGGCAGGCGGAAGATGTCGGTATAATCGTATATCTTAAGGTATTCGGACGGGGAAAGCTGGCGGGAGCCGAACAGCTCCTGCAGCTTCTGGTTGAATTCACGCTCCGTATAGAGCTCGTCGCCCGCGGGCTGATGGTGAAACTCGCCGAACTCGAGGCTGAACGTATTGCCGTTGACGATGCGCGCGAAGCCCTTCTTCTGCCAATACTCAAATGCTTCGAGCACTTCGTCCCAAGGCAGGGCGAGCCGGGCGCATAATATATCCCGGTCGATGGACTGATGGTTGGAGGCGTACATGATTCCGAGCAGGTATGCCGCGGCATATTTATCGGGAGCGTCCGCACAGCATTCGATGAAGCGGTTGGGTATGGCTGTGCTTCTGGCGTTGTTCTTCATTTGTAGCTGCATACCCTTTATACCACCCTGCTCAATATGTTATCCCATCATACCATTCAAGAGGACATTTGCACAGAAGGGAAAATAATAAAACGCGCGGATACCCGTAAAAAAATGCTGGGCTTTCAAAGCGGCAGCGAAGGTGTCAACGGATGCTCAGGCGTCTTATTATGCTCCACAATTACCCATACCAAAAGTATACGACGCAAAGGCGTTTTGGTCAAACGAAAGTGATGAATAATCGGGAAAATTTTTTAAGTTGCCGCAAAAGGGATAACCTGCTATACTTTTGCTGTATTTTATGGAGGGCGCGTTTTTTACGCGGGGGGAAAATGATAGAAAAATTGGTGATTCGGGGCGGCAAGCCCCTTTACGGCAGTGTGGCAGTGAGCGGGGCAAAGAACGCCGCAGTCGCGATACTGCCCGCAGCGTTGCTGTGCTCCGGTATATGCGACGTAGACAACCTGCCCGATATCGAGGATGTGAGGCTACTAAAGTTCATGCTGAGCAGCATGGGCGCGAAGCCGGAGCTATCCGGTTCGCGTATGTGCCTTGATACGGGCGATGTGACGGGATATCGCGTGGACAACGAAGCGGTGAGGCATATGCGCGCATCGTATTAT
>CAYNFL010000027.1:0-3146 GCA_964396465.1 uncultured Christensenellaceae bacterium | reverse complement strand
GGCGGCTGCGCGATCGGCCTGAGGCCCATCGACCAGCACATCAAGGGCTTTGAAGCGCTGGGCGCCCGCGTCAGGACGGAATATGGCAAGATCGTCGCCGAGGCGCCAGAAGGCCTTACGGGCACGGATATATACCTTGACATCGTTTCGGTGGGCGCGACGATCAACATCATGCTGGCCGCGGTGAAGGCCAAAGGCAAAACGACGATCGTCAACGCGGCAAAAGAACCGCACGTTGTGGACGTCGCAAACTTTTTAAATTGCATGGGCGCAAAGGTAAAAGGCGCGGGCACCGACATTATCCGCATCACGGGCGTGGAGCAGCTGCACGGCTGCACCTACAGCATCATCCCCGACCAGATCGAGACGGGTACGCTGATGATCGCGGCGGCGGCCACTCGGGGCGACCTGATGATTGAGAAGGTCATACCGACGCATCTGGAAGCGCTGACCGCAAAGCTCATCGAGATGGGCGTGACGGTGGAGGAGGGCGACGAAACGCTGCGCGTCACATGCCAGCGCAAGCCCAAGCACGTCAACATCAAGACGCTGCCTTACCCCGGCTTCCCGACCGACCTGCAGCAGCCCGCGACGGTGCTTTTAAGTACGGCGGAGGGTTCCAGCATCATCGTAGAGAACATATTCGAGTCGCGCTTCAAGCATATCAACGAGATACGGCGCATGGGCGCGAGCGTATCGACCGACGGACGCGTGTGCATCGTGGAGGGCGTGGAGCGGTTGACGGGCGCGCCGGTGCGCGCGACCGATCTGCGCGCGGGCGCGGCGCTGGTCGTCGCGGGGCTCATGGCCGACGGGCAGACCGAGATCACGGGCGTAAAATATATCGACCGCGGTTACGACCACATTGAGGATAAGCTGAAAAAGCTCGGCGCGGATATCCGCCGCGAGCAGGCGTCCGACGCGGACGAATATGACTTCATGTAAAGTTATTATGTGACGGTTACCTTGGGTGACACAACTAAAAATGCAGCCTTTTGGCAAGCTCCTGTTTGAAACGCTTGTTGCGGTCGAGAAGTATCAGCAGCGCCGCGACGGACAGGCAGGACGCGACAACAAACCACGACCAGATGAGCGTAACGGCACCTTCAGCGAACAGGTCGGTGAGTATCTCAACGGCCAGCGAAAGCAGCCCGGCGGCGACGGCAATCGCGGCGGCGATTCCCAGCCCGCGTATCTTTTCTTTTTCAGCAAGCGTGATCAGTATCACCGAGAGCACAAAGCAGCTGCCCGCAATGGGCAGCGCGATTGTGAGAAGCCAGTTACTCCCACCCGTGACCTGCTGGATGATCAAAAGCCCGGCCAGCACCCCAATGAGGTCCATCACCAGCATCTTGCGGTAGTCGAATTTCGCAAAATAAAACGGGGATGTGGAGAAGAACCATAGCATCAGCGTACTCGCGGCCACATAAAGCGACCATGTGAGCCGCTGGTTATAGAGCAGGTTTAAGATTACACAGGTCAGTATGGGGACAAGATACAGTATCGTAAAGAAGCCGACCCAGAATTCCTGATCCTTCTTTTTTAGCTCATCGCGCGAAGGAGGGAATGCGGGCGCTTCCTCCGCGGGTTCCTGATCCAGTGGATTGACGACGGTCACGCCGCAAAGAGGGCATGCTTTAAGCGAGCGCTCCAGTTCCACGCCGCAGTTGACACAATAGGACATATCTACACCTCCCGGTTGCTTTCGATTTTTACATGTACGCCCACCTTCACGAGCTGTGTGAAGAACTCCCGCTCCACATCCGCTTCGCGAATCGTGCTCGTAAAGCAGATGTTCAGCGAATCCCGATACGAACAGACCGCGCAATTGACGCGGTTGTAGCGCGGCGCGCCCAGCATCACGTCAAAGCGCGTAACGTAAGCCGCCATCTCTTCCGGCAGCAAAAGCGCGCCGAGGTTGGAAAGCGTGCTCGTGATACGGTTTTCGCCCGCGATGTTGTAGATCATGTGGATCGCGAGATTTTTCAGAAACAGCGGCAAAAGGCGCACGAAATAGCTTTTTTCCGCTTTTACGTTTTTCGATATCTTTGAACCTAGCGTCTTGGCGGTAAGCTCGCCGTGCAGATGGTGGTGAACTACCGGTATGATCTCTTCAAGCGTATAGTCGCCCCAGTTCGCGTTGATCTCCGGATTTGTGTAAGACGAGAAATTGCGCAGCGTCTTCGTCTCAAAGAATCTGCGCAGATCCACAGGTACCGATACCTTGACGGGCCGCAGCCGATTTAAGCCCTCGCGCTTTTGTATGGTGTACAGCACGTATACGTATAGCGCGACGAGAAATTCGGTCAGCGAGGCGCCAAAGCGCTTGGCGGCCTCCTTCATCTGCGCGACGGAGCAAATCCCCGTTACGATATTGAGCGTATAGCCGGTTTCCGCGGTTCCGGGGATGCGCCAAGCGCGCGATTCCTTCCAGGCGCGTACGGCCTTTTTGTTATAGTAGCGCAGGAAACCGTCCTCCGTTTCTTCGTCGGAAACGGCTGCTGCGCAATCCAGTATACCGTGCGTGTACGGGATTTGCACCCCTTTTAAGCGCAGGTACTGTGCGACGAGCGTTTTTAAAAACACCAGCCCGCCATAGCCGTCCGAAACGGAATGAAACACCTCGAGCGATATTTGCCGCCCGTACGCGCGCACGCGAAACAGGTGGCCGGTTTCCTCGCGGCGGTAAAGCCGGATACACGGATTGATTGCGTCGTCCATCACGACAGGGTCTTTTTTATTCTCATCGAAGTAGTACCAAAACGCGCCCGCGCGCAGCCTGCACGAGAACACCCCGAGGCGACGCGTCGCCAGCACGAGCGCTTGCTTAAGCGTCTCTCTGTCAACGGGTTCGGTAAGCTTCATCGATATGCGAAACATCGCCGTCCAGCGGCGATTCTTGATCGCGGGATAGAGCTTGGCGGCGTTGTCGAGCCGGTACCATTTTTTCGGTTCGCTTTTGTTCACCCCACCATGATACATCATCCATACGGCGCGCACAACCGGGACGGCAATAAAAAACGAGAGGCGGTTTATTTTCCATATCCGGGATGTAAAATAGAGAACGGAACATAAAAAAAATAGGCGGAATGCTTTGGGGGTTGTTGCCCGCAGGTTCCGCCGATAGTAGGGGTATTGGGGACAAG
>CAYNFL010000026.1:0-13946 GCA_964396465.1 uncultured Christensenellaceae bacterium | reverse complement strand
TGGCTTGTGCTATAATGCCTCAATAAATGCGATGACGCCTGAACAGTACCGTTGCGCCAATGTATGCCAAGAGACGGGCAGCCGCCGGCTGAAAGCGCCCGCTTGCATGTGACGGGAACCTTCGCAGGAATAGCAGGAATATTTCCCGGTGCGCCCGTTACAGCGCAAAATGAGGAAGGTTCGGCGTTTCGCCGTATCTTCGAAATTTGGGTGGTACCGCGGACTTTCGCCCCAAGCGAAAGTCTGTTTTTGTAATTAGAGATCGTATAGTACAGGAACCGGAAGGGAGCGGAAATGGACACAAAGATTATGGAAGGCCTCGCAGCCTCCGCGATGGAGGAGATCGCACGCTGCGCGTCAACCGCGGACGCGGAAGCCGTACGGATACGCCTGCTCGGCAAGAAGGGGGAGCTGACCGCCGCGCTGAGGAGCATGAAGGATATCCCCGAGGCGCAACGCCCGGCATTCGGAAAAAAGATCAACGAGGTAAGAGACCTATTAACCGAAGCGCTCGACAAAAAAACGCTTTCGCTATCGGATGCCGAAAAGAGCGGACGGCTCGTATCGGAGCGAGTAGATATCACATTGCCCGGAAAAACGCGCAGCTTTGGCGGCTTGCATCCGCTCACGCGCGTGTATTACGAGATGCGCGATATATTCGTCAGCATGGGCTTTGAGGTGATGGACGGGCCGGAGGTCGAGTACGACAAGTACAACTTCGAGATGCTCAACATCCCCAAAGACCACCCGGCGCGCGATATGCAGGATACGTTTTATATTTCTGACGACATCGTGCTGAGGACGCAAACGTCGCCGGTTCAGATCAGAACGATGCTGAAGCAAAAGCTGCCCATCCGCATGATCTGCCCAGGCCGCGTATACCGCACCGACGATGTGGACGCGACGCATTCGCCGGTGTTCAACCAGTTGGAAGGCCTTGTCGTGGATAAAGGCATACAGTTCTCGCACTTGAAAGGCACGCTCGACAGCTTCTTAAAGGAGCTGTACGGCGAAAAAACGAAAACAAAGTTTCGCCCCGGTCATTTCCCGTTTACAGAACCAAGCGCCGAGGTGGACGCGACGTGCTCCAAATGCGGCGGAACCGGCTGCGGCGTATGCAAGGGCACGGGCATGATCGAGGTGCTCGGCTGCGGCATGGTGCACCCCGGCGTGCTGCGCGCCTGCGGTATCGACCCGGAGGTTTATACGGGGTTCGCGTGGGGTATGGGCATCGACCGGATTGCCAACATCAAATACGGCATCACGGATATCCGCCTGCTTTTCGAAAACGATATCCGTTTCGTGTCCCAGTTTAAATAGGAGGAATTTATGATAGCGCCTTATAAATGGCTTAGCGATTATGTGGATATGGACGTTGCGCCCGATGAGCTTGAAAAAAAGCTCATCATGACGGGCAGCGCGGTGGAAGGGTACAGAGAACTCGGCGCGGAGCTTAAGAATGTGGTGGCGGGAAGAATACTCTCCATCACTAAGCATCCCGATGCAGACAAGCTTTCCGTTTGCATGGTGGACGCAGGCGGCGAACCGCTGCAGATCGTATGCGGCGCGAGCAATATATTCGAGGGCGCGCTGGTTCCCGTCGCGCTCGTTGGCGCGTGCCTGCCGGGCGGATTCAAGATCAACCGGGGGAAGCTGCGCGGGGTGTATTCCAACGGTATGCTGTGCTCCGGCGCGGAGCTGAAGATCGGTGAGGAGACGTATCCGGGCGCGGGCGTGGACGGCATCATGATACTCAATGAAGATGTGCCTGCGGGAACACCGCTGCGCGAGCTGCTGGGGCTCAGCGACGTGATATTCGATATTGAGGTGGGCGCGAACCGCCCCGATTGCCTTTCAATGATCGGAGTCGCGCGCGAATGCGCCGCTTCGCTCGACAAAAGCCTGCGTCTGCCCGATACGTCCTATATGGAGGGAAGCGGTAATATATCCGATTACGTTTCGGTAAAGGTAGAGGATACGAAGCTTTGCGAGCGCTACATCGCGCGTGCGATAAAGAACGTTAAAATCGGCCCGTCGCCCGCATGGATGCGCGACCGGTTGATGTCGGCGGGCATACGCGCGATCAACAACATCGTGGATATTACCAATTTCGTGATGCTCGAAACCGGCCAGCCGATGCACGCGTTTGACTATAACGATATCCGCGGCGCGCAAATCGTCGTACGCCGCGCTAAAAAAGGCGAATCGATTACGACGCTGGATGAAAAGGAAAGGCCGTTGACCGAGGAGATGCTGCTCATATGCGACGCGCAGGGGCCGATCGGCATCGCGGGCATCATGGGAGGGGAGAACTCCGGTATCCGGGATAATACCGCCACGGTGATATTTGAAGCCGCCAAGTTTTCACTCGGAAACGTGCGCCGTACTTCGCGCGCTTTGGGGCTGCAAACCGAATCCGCGATGCGCTTCTCCAAAGGCATCGACGCTAAAGGCTGCAAGACCGCGATGGACAGGGCGCTTCACCTTGTGGCGCAGCTTGGCGCAGGCGAGATCATGCCCGGCGAGATCGATATACTCTCTGCCGACCTTTCGCAGCGCAGCGTAACGGTAGGCGCGGACAAGATCAACGCGATACTCGGTACGGATATTCCGGCAGAGGAGATGGCTTTATTGCTTCGCCGTGTCTTCATACCGACCGAATTGAAAAGCGGAATGCTGGTTTGCGATATCCCAAGCTTCCGCGGCGATATCAGCATCGGCGAGGACATCGCCGAAGAGGTGGCGCGAATGTACGGCTACGACCGCATCCCGGCAATCCCCATGACGGGGCTCGTGCAGCGTGGCACGCTGCTGCCCGACGAGCGGTGCATCGACAAGGCGCGCGCGCGGCTCACCGCGCTCGGATGCTATGAGTGTGTCACCTACTCATTCTGTTCTTCAGCGGAACCGGAGCGCCTCAGCCTGTCAAATGACGACCCGCGCCGCAATGCCGTAAAGGTGATGAACCCGCTCGGCGAAGACCAGGGGTATATGCGTACGTCGCCCGTGCCCGATATGCTGCGCGTCATCGCGGTCAATATCAACAAGAAGGCAGAAAACATCCGTCTGTTTGAAACCGGGCGCGTATACCTGAATACCAATCCGGGCGATTTGCCGGAAGAACGTAAATACATCTGTGCAGGACTTTGCGGAGACGAGGACTTTTTCACGCTCAAGGGAGTTGTGGAAAACCTGCTGACGGCATACGGTATCCGCAACGTAAAGTTTGACGGCGCCGCGTCGGATTATTATCATCCGGGCAGAAAGGCGGGTATCACCGTTAAAAACGACAGGCTCGGCGAGATGGGGGAAATCCACCCCGATGTTGCCGAAGCCTATGGCATCGGCAGGCGCGTTTATATCGCGGAGCTTTCCGTGGCCGCGCTGTGCGCGCATACGGATGAAACGCTTCGCTATCAACCGCTGCTAAGGTTCCCCGCCGTGGAGCGCGACCTTGCGCTCACAGTAAACGAAAGCGTTTCTGCGGGAAGCCTGCTCGAATGCATACAAAAGAACGCAGGCGGCTATTTTGAAAGCGCGTCATTGTTCGACGTTTATACGGATGAAAAATTGGGCGCGGGCAAAAAGAGCCTCGCGTTCAAGATCGTATTGCGGGCGAAGGACCGCACGCTGACCGACGAGGAGGCCAACGCCGCGCGCGACGCCGTGGTTGCTGCCGTTTCAAAAGCTTTTGGGGCGGTTTTGCGCGAATAATACAATATTTTGTATAATGTAGTGTTGAAATATTCTCTATGTTGGTATATAATACAATCATAGTTTGGGTATTGGGGAGCCAATTTTATGGAAAAGACGCGTACAACCGTTAAAATCTGCGGCAAGGAATACGTAATGTCTGGTTTTGAGAGCGAAGAGTACATTCACCGCGTCGCGATATACGTGGATCGCAAGATGAGCGACCTCAAAGGCCAGTACGTCAACCTGAACCCGCACACGCTTTCCGTGCTTACCGCCATCAACATTGCGGACGACCTTTTAAAGATGCAGGATCAGTATGACGCATTGAATGAGGAGTATGCGCAGCTTGCCGCGGAGAACAGACGCCTGAAACCGGACATGCAGGACGGGCGCCATTCCAACGTGTCGTCCATCAAAAAGGAAAAGGGGCAGATGTTCGACGGGTACAAGTGAGGGAAGCGGCATTAAAACAAACCTTAAGCGTATCTTTTAGGTACGCTTATATTATAACCGCGTCTTTTTTGTAAATTCGACATAATCGCGGATTGAAAACATAGGCAAACCACTATATACTGATTTAATAACATAAGATGGAGACATGATATGCCGTTAAATTATTTGTTCAGCGGAGATATTAAAGGCTTTTTTGTAAACCTGCTGTTAATTTTACCCGCGTTGCTGATCGCCGTATCGTTTCATGAGGCATCGCACGCGTGGATGGCCGACCGGATGGGAGATCCTACGGCGCGCAATCTGGGGCGTGTTACGCTGAATCCCGCGAAGCATTTTGACTTGTTAGGCTTCATTTCATTTGCGCTCATCGGTTTCGGCTGGGGCAAACCCGTACCCACCAACCCGAGGAATTACAACAATTATAAAAAAGGAAACGCGCTTGTCGCGCTTTCAGGCGTCACAATGAACCTGATTATTTCGATTGTTACGACAGGCATCATTGCGCTGATGTATTATCTCGGCGCTTTTAGCAGCGTCGTCAGCAACACTTTGGGCAATATTTTATACATCATATTGGTCATACTCTATGAAATCGCGTTGCTGAATCTCGTGCTATGCTTTTTTAACCTCATACCCATACCGCCTTTGGACGGCCATCATCTGATCAAGGGTTATATTGCGCGTAAAAGCCCTAACTTCTATATGTATTATAACCGGTACGGATATTGGGTTTTAATTGCGCTGCTGTTTTTTGTTTCCCCGGTGAGGAACGGCTTTTGGAACCTGATCAATATTGTATTTCGCGGGATCGTGAGACTGTTCGGAATATCAGGATTTTTAAAATCAGTCGGCTTATTCTGATAAGGAAAAATGATGGAATACGACGAATACAAAGTGCATATCGAGCAGTTTGAAGGCCCGCTGGATCTGCTGCTGCATCTGATCAGCCGCGCGCGGATCGATATCGAGCAGATATTCGTATCCGAGGTGACGGGTCAGTTTTTGTCATACATATCGGAAATGAGCAGCCTGCCGATGGAAAGCGCGAGCGAGTTTTTGGAGATGGCCGCGACGCTGCTGTATATCAAATCGCGCATGCTGCTGCCGGGAAGCGACGACGAAGAAGAAACGGAAGAAGAGGGAGACCCCGAGCAAGAGCTCATCGAACGCCTGAAAACGTACAAAGCCTTCAAGGACGCGTCCGAGAATATGCGCCCGCTGGAGGACAGCGGCTTGTGCACATATTATAAGCTTCCGGAGGAGATCGTATTCCCTGACGAGAAGTGGGAGTTCGACGAGATGACGCTTCAGTCGCTCTGCGACGCTTATATGGAAGTGATCTCACGCCTGCCCGACGCGCAGCCGGAACGCATCGAGACGATCGAAATACAGCGCGATACGTTCACAATGAAAGACAGGCGGCGGCACATACTTAATTTGCTTGCGAAGATGAAAACGCTGAACTTTTTTTCATTGTTCTCCGATTCACGGAGCAGGCTCGAGGTTGCCGTTACGTTTCTCGCGCTGCTCGATTTGATCCACAAGAGCATCGTGACGATTCATCAGACGCGGTGCTTTGAAGACATTACGATTACCAAGATAAGCGAGGAAGAAGCGGTTTGAACGAGGAGCAGATCAGAAAAGCACTGGAAAGCATACTGTTCGTCGCGGGGGACGCCGTAGCGTTATCGGAAATTGCACCCGCGCTCGAAACAGACGAGGTGACGCTCGCGCGCATCGCGGACGATATGGCGGAGCGGAAAGCACAAAATGAAGACGGTTTGCTGTTAAAGCGTGTGGGGGATAAGCTGCAGCTGTGTTCCAATCCGCAATACATGCCTTACATCGACCGCGTGCTGCAACCCGTTAAAAAAACGCGGCTTACGCAGTCCGCGCTGGAAACGCTCGCAATCATCGCGTACCGGCAGCCCATTACTCGTTTTGATATCGAGCAGGTGCGCGGCGTTCAGTGCAACTATTCTGTCGCGATGCTCATTGAAAAAGGGCTGGTTGTGCGCGCCGGGCATAAAAAATCTCTGGGGAACCCCATACTTTACGCGACAAGCGACGAGTTTCTTCGCCATTTCGGCATCGCCTCAATCGATGAACTCCCGCAACTCAAAGAATTATAAACGTATTTATTCCATGTTTTAGATAATACTAACAACGTCAGTTCGTAAAGAAAGGGCGTTGTTTTTGATTATCGCGTTGCTTTGTCTCGCCGCAATTATCATACTGCTGTATATTCCCGTTAAGGCGGTGATACGGCTTGATAACCTGCGCTCAAGTTTGATCGTCAGCTTCCTGTTTATTCGCATCAAAAGGGACTATATCGTAAAAAAAGATAAAACGGATTTCTTTGCGCTTTACCGGTCTGCCCATGGCAAAGAAAAAAGGATAGCTTCGCTTAAGTCGATCATTTTTAAAAACCAAAAGGAACAAGTAACGGATATATCCCTGATTAATCTAATCAAGCTTGCCATACAAAACCGCGGGAAGAAGCGAGAAAGTTTATTTTATTATTTGAATAAAAGAAGCCGCATTCGCGCAGACATCGCTGTTGAGCTTGGCGCGGGCGACGCTTATTATACGGCGCTGCTTTGCGGTTTGGCTGTATCCGTCGGGTCCGCTTTGTGCGCCGTATACAGCACCGAAAAGAAAAATTTTAAAATGTCCGTTAAGCCCTTATTCAACAAGCGGTCATTTTCTGTTCACGCGGACTGCATAATCACGATAACGCCTGCAAATATTATAATTGGATATATTATCTACAAAATAAAAGCAAGGGGAAAAGAAAATGCATCCGATTGAAAATATCATGCAGACCGCAATGGCTAACATCAAGGAGATTGTGGATGTCAATACCATCGTGGGCGACCCGGTCGTATCGGCGGACGGCTCCACAATCATACCGATCACAAAGGTGAGCTTCGCGTTTGTCGCGGGCGGCGGCGAGTACGGCAAATCAGGGGGCGGTGAGCTTCAGGATAACAACGCGTTCCCGTTTGCGGGCGGCGCAAGTTCCGGTATCTGCATTACGCCCGTGGGATTTTTAGTGGTGGATGAATGCAATGTGCAGTTGATGCCGGTGGGCGGCAAGCAGCTCGTTGAGCAGGTCATTGAAGCGATACCTGATTTTATTATGACCATTAAGGATGCGATCAAAGGAAAACAGGATTCAGAGGTGGAATAACCGATGAGAAAAACTTTGCCCAAAATACTAGCGTTGCTGATAGCAATCTGCTTTGCGTTTGGTTATAATGTCAAGGAATCCAAAGCGGATGTAGGCGTATCGGCAAAATCAGCCATGCTGATTGAAGCATCTACAGGCCGCGTGCTTTTCGAACAGAACGCCAACGAAAAGATGCCGATGGCTTCAACCACCAAGGTGATGACGGCTTTGCTCGCACTGGAAAACTGTGACCCCGATGAAACCGTAGAGGTATCCCCCAACGCGAGCGGTATCGAGGGTTCCTCAATCTGGCTCTCAACGGGGGAACACATGTCGCTTTCCGACATGCTGTTCGGGCTCATGCTGAGTTCCGGCAACGACGCCGCCATCGCGGTTGCGGAGCATGTTGCGGGCAGCGTCGATGGATTTGTTGCGATGATGAACGAAAAGGCAAAGGAGATCGGCGCGTACGATACCTGTTTTGTCAATCCGAACGGCCTGCCGTCGGAAGGGCACTATACGACCGCTCACGACCTTGCAATGATCTGCGCGTATGCGATGCGCATCCCGTATTTTTGCGAGATCGTCAAAACGCAATACAAAACCATACCGTGGGAAGGCCACGAATGGGACCGGGTCGTTAAAAACAAGAATAAGATACTTTGGAACTACGAGGGCGGCAACGGCATTAAAACAGGATATACGGATGCCGCGGGAAAGTGCCTTTGCGCGGCGGCGATGCGCGAAGATATGCAGCTCATCGCCGTAGTGCTCGACGCGCCCGACATGTTCAGGGACTGCACAAAAATGCTCGATTACGGTTTTGACAGCTTTTCGATGCGTACGCTCGTCGTCAGCGGCGAGTTCGTCGGCGATGTAAAGGTTGCGCACGGCAAGGAGGACGGCTTTGGCATCTGTACGCAGCAGGATGTGGCTTATCCGCTGACGGATGAGGAAAACAGCCGCGTACAGAAGAAAGTCTACATTGAGGACACGGTGGAAGCGCCCGTAGCCAAGGGGCAGCTCGTAGGGACGATCGATATCTGGCTGGACGGCAAGCGCGTATATTCCGCAAACCTGACTGCGCCGACTGAAATCGGAGACAATTCGTACCGATATAATATCAAGAGGCTGTTGGAGCTTTGGATCAATCCTGCAGCCTAGTGCTGGAGGAAACAGTGAGGCTGAACAAATACATCGCGATGTGCGGCGTATGCTCGCGGCGCGGCGCGGACGCGCTCATCGCGTCGGGCCGCGTTTCTGTGAACGGAACAACGGATGTTACGCTAGGGCAGAATATTGATGAGACGAAAGACGCGGTTTGCGTGAACGGCAAGCCGCTTATGCTGGAAGAAGAAAAGATTTATATCATGCTCAATAAGCCTTCGGGGTACTTGAGCGCGTGCAGGGACGACCGTGGCAGGAAGACGGTGCTTTCGCTCGTGATGGAGGTGGACGCGCGTATATTCCCTGTAGGGCGGCTCGACCTCGAAACCGAGGGGCTGCTGCTGCTCACGAACGACGGCGAATTTGCATACCGCTGCACGCATCCCTCCCATGAAGTAAGAAAAGAATATTTCGTGGTGGTTGCGGGGCAGGTAGATGACGCGGCTTTGAATATGCTGCGTTCGGGTATCGTACTGGGCGGCGAAAAAACTCGTCCCGCGGCAGTCGAAGCATTGCGGCGTACGCGCGATGAAACGCAGCTGAACATTACGATACACGAAGGCAAGAAGCGGCAGGTGCGGAGGATGGTTGAGGCCGCGGGATACTCCGTCCGTTATCTGAAAAGGATATCGGAGGGGAACCTGAAACTGGGGGATCTCAAGCCCGGCGCGTGGAGAATGCTCACGCAGGATGAGATCAACGGCTTTAATCAAATATTGATTGATAAAGCATAACGAATTCAGCGAAGGTGTCATCCGTGGAATATCAGCGGAATATGCCTGCATACTTGAAAAAAGACGTGTTATGCTGTATGATATCTCACAATAAGTTTTTTAGATTTTATAATTATTAGGAGGAACATTATGGCAATCAAAGTTGGTATCAACGGATTCGGACGTATCGGACGTCTCGTTTTCAGGGCTGCGATCGACAACCCGAACATTGAAATTCTCGGCATTAACGATCCATTCATCGATCCGAACTACATGGTTTATATGCTTACGTATGACACCGTGCACGGGCGCTTCAAGGGCACAGCTTCTTCCAAAGAAAATGCGATTGTCGTCAACGGAAAAGAGATCGCGGTTTATGCATGCATGAACGCTTCGGAAATACCTTGGAAAGCGTGTGGCGCGGAGTATATCGTGGAATCCACGGGCGTATATACGACGGTTGAAAAGGCGAGCGCGCACTTCGCGGGCGGCGCAAAAAAGGTCGTCATTTCCGCTCCTTCCGCCGATGCCCCGATGTTTGTAATGGGCGTCAATGAGAAGAACTACACGAGCGATATGAAGGTCGTCTCCAACGCATCGTGCACGACCAACTGCCTTGCGCCGCTGGCCAAGGTAATCGACGACAACTTCGGCATTATAGAAGGCCTGATGACCACCGTACACGCCACCACGGCCACCCAGAAGACCGTTGACGGCCCCTCCAAGAAGGACTGGAGAGGCGGCAGGGGCGCTGCGTTCAACATCATTCCTTCGTCCACAGGCGCGGCCAAAGCGGTCGGCAAGGTCATTCCGAAGCTCAGCGGCAAGCTCACCGGTATGGCGTTCCGCGTACCCACGGCGGACGTATCAGTGGTCGATCTGACCGTGCGCCTTGAGAAGGACACGACGTATGACGAGATCAAAGCCGCGATGAAGGCCGCTTCCGAAGGCGCGCTCAAAGGCATCGTCGGATATACCGAGGATCAGGTTGTTTCTTCCGATTTCATCGGCGATTCGCGTACGAGCATATTCGACGCAGGCGCGGGTATCATGCTCAACAAGAACTTTGTCAAGCTGGTCGCTTGGTACGACAACGAATGGGGTTATTCCAACAAGGTCGTCAGCCTCATCGAGCACATGGCGAAGGTAGACAAATAAGCTTTATACGTACGAGGCTGGCGCGCTGATAAAAGCGTGTCAGCCTTTTTTATTATTAACGCTCTGGGTTTTCGTCATCAGTGATAAAACAATACCTTTTTTCGTTCATGCGCCGCTGTATAATGTCGTTGTTGCCTGTTTACAGAACGTTTGTTCTAATATATAATGGAACAAAGGAGCGCATAGCATGGACATCGCTGAAAAATTAAGAATACTCTCCGACGCCGCCAAATACGATGTATCTTGCACCTCGAGCGGCGTAGATAAAAAGGCGGTACCCGGAGGTATCGGCAGCGCGGCCGCTTGCGGCATTTGCCACAGCTTCTCAGGCGACGGCAGATGCATTTCGTTACTGAAGGTGCTGATGACCAACGTCTGCGCATACGACTGCGCCTATTGCGTCAACCGGCGCAGCGCTGACATGCAGCGCGCAATATTCGAACCGCGCGAGCTTGCGGAGCTTACGATCGCATTCTACCGCCGCAACTATATCGAAGGACTGTTCCTAAGCTCGGCGGTGCTCGTCAGCCCGGACTTTACGGTAGAGCGCATGATTGAAACGCTGCGGTTGCTGCGCGAGCAGCACCGCTTTAACGGATACATCCACGCCAAAGCGATTCCGGGCGCGGACAAGGCGCTGCTGGATCGGCTGGGGACGCTGGCCGACCGCATGAGCGTCAACATCGAGCTGCCGTCTCAAGCCAGCCTTAAGCTGCTTGCGCCCGACAAAACCAAGCAGGCGATACTGGCGCCGATGAGCTACATCCGCGACCGCATCGCGCAGGGGAAGGGCGAGCGCGCAATCATCAAAAGCGCGGCGAAGTTTGCCCCGGCGGGGCAGAGCACGCAGATGATCGTGGGCGCGTCAGAGGAGAGCGATTTAAAGATACTGGGGTTGACCGAAGCGCTCTATCAAAACTATAAGCTCAAGCGCGTATTCTTTTCCGCGTATATCCCCGCTGTAGACAATTCGCTGCTGCCCGCGCTCGATACCAAGCCGCCGCTGCTGCGCGAACACAGGCTATATCAAGCGGATTGGCTGCTGCGTTTCTACGGCTTTTCATCCGCGGAACTGCTCGATGAAGCCAATCCGAATTTTAATCCGTACCTTGACCCCAAGTGCAACTGGGCGCTGCACCATCCGGAGCTTTTTCCCGTCGAGGTGAACCGCGCACCGTATCAGACGCTGCTGCGCGTTCCGGGTATCGGCGTGCGCAGCGCGCAGCGCATCATGAAGGCGCGCCGCGCGGGAAGCCTCGACTTTGCCGGGCTTAAAAAGCTCGGTGCCGTGCTCAAACGCGCGCAGTATTTTATCACGTGCAGCGGCAAACGGCCCGACTGCCTCGATACCGCGCAGGACGCAATGCTCGTCGCGATGCTCTCCGAGCAGGCGCGCGGCAGAATGCAGCGCAATTTGATCGGCTCCGATACGGGGCTGAACCGCCAGCTTTCGATGTTTGAGCAACCGGTATTCGTAAAGGAGGAGCTGCAAAAATGCCTGACAGGCGAGCTGTAACGCGGGATGCGCACAGCGGAACGGTCGTCTACTGCTACGACGGCAGCTATGAGGGGCTCTGTGCTGCGTATACGAAAGCTATGATTGCCGTGAAATCCCTTCGGACGTGCTGCCGGAGAGCGCTTCGCTGCCGCTGCTGCTTCCCGTCAAGGCCATTGAAACCGACGCGGAGCGCGCACAGCGCGTGACCCGCGCCATCCCCAAAAAGATAGGGTATGAAGCCGCGGATTTTATCCGCCGCGCGTATCTGACGTGCCATCCTCAAAAAGAGCTGCTGATACTGAAGCTTCTGCGCATGGGGTTTGCATGCGGCGCAAATGTGATGAACTATCTTGCCGACGATACGGTGCATGCGCTGGTTTCCGCCGTCAACCATCTGGATCGCGATGCACATCTTTACAAAGGCTTTGTGAGATTTTCGGATACGAACGGGGTACTTACCGCTCAGATAGAGCCGAAGAACACCGTTCTGCCGTTGATCGCGCAGCATTTCGCGGAGCGGTATCCGGGCGAAAAGTTCCTCATACACGATAAGACGCACGGCATGGTGCTGCTTTATCAAAACGGCGCTATGCAGATCTGCGGCGCGGACGCATACGAGCCGCCGCTGCCGGGCGAGGAGGAAATGAGGTTCCGCGAATTATGGCGGCTGTTCTACGATACGATCGAGATCAAGGAGCGCCATAACCCGCGCTGCCGCATGGGCCACATGCCCAAGCGCTACTGGCGCTGCATGACGGAGATGGCGCGGGAAGATAAGAACATAAGCCGTATCTTTCCGCTAAGCTGAATATACGGTTAATATGCCATAAGTGTTTAAAACGGATATGCAGCCATATATGATACTTATGAGAGGCCGTTATATCGATCACTGTCGTATTTCAGCAAAAGCCGCGTCAAATGCTCCGAGTGGCCTTTTTCCTCGTCACTTATTGCCATAAGGGTTCGTTTTATATCAGCATTAGTTACTTCGCCAGCCAGCTGTTCATAAAGCACGCTCGCTTCAAATTCGCCTTTTATATCCTCTCTGATATTATTAAGAATTATTTGGCTGCTATACTTTGGCGAATATATTTGCATTACCGATGTCACTCTTGGCGCAGCTTCGATGTGTTCATTATAGGCCTTATTTTGCGCAGGATCGTACTTTCTCAGCAACGATAAAAACATGCCGTAATGCTTTTTTTCATCATCCATGATTCTGTGCCAGACCGTGTTCACATCCTCCATATCCGAGTTAGCGATGTGTTCGGCATAGCCGTTTATCGCGATAATTTCAGCGACGAGAGCCTCTCTTAATTTATTTGTTATGGTTTTCGCCAATCCCTGCGGCTGCCCGTAAGAGTTAGTATAGCTCATAAAACGCCTCCATATTTTTAGTCCTTTTATAATATTCAAAAGAGTAAAAAGTTGATAGATGCGATATATAGTACGTGTATTCGATAAACTCCTATTGTGTTATCGCGATTTTTTAAATACACAAATAAACTTATTCTTGAATCTTCTCCCTATCTTCTTCAACACGCCCATAATCCTGTGGATTGGTACCAGTGGGGCGAAGAAGCCTTCAAAAAAGCACGCACAGAAGACAAGCCTGTCTTTCTTTATACCACCTGACATTTGTGCCATGTAGCGAAATAGAACTCCTAAATGAGATCAAAAGGAAGAGGGTAATTTTAAAATTTAATATATATGGGAAGGCGCCAATTTTCTTTTATACATTGGTGAGCCCACATATTCTATAAACTAAGCGGATGGACTTCATTAATAAAAAATATTGCATCTGTTTGTTCAGCAGGTTTAGCTTTATATATTATATTATAAATACCAACAATATCCATATATTTTTTCAGTAATTTTGCACGGGTATCATTTGAGGCGGTTGGTAGTATAAAAGTTGATCCGACCTCTGATAAGATTAAATTTAAACTTCCGGGCACGCTGGTATATTTACTGTTTAGCCAGCTAATTGGCTGGGAACTCATGCCGTGGCAATATAACATCCATATTGAAAATACCTTACCGGGAAGCAATCGATTGAGATAGGTTCCAATGGAAGGAACAAGTTTTC
>CAYNFL010000025.1:10733-14347 GCA_964396465.1 uncultured Christensenellaceae bacterium | reverse complement strand
TTCGGTAGCCACCAAAAATGGCGCCCGGAATCCGTTCCAATCGAACGAGCTGTTCAGTATCGATTCCACAAAGTCTACATTGGGGAAATGATCCGTCCACTGGCGCTGCCCTTGGAATCCGCCTGCGATCGCGTTATGCCCCATGCTTTCTTCGTTATAACCCAGCGCTTTAAGCTCAGGATTGCCCGTCATCAGGTCGCGCGCGATCAGCGCGCATTTGACGGTGAACTCCCATTCTCTGTCCTTGTCTTCCCTGCTGCCGGGCGGATCGTTCCGGTCGGTTGCTTCCTTGCATTTGGCTTTCACCCACGCAAGCGCCTTTTTAAACTCATTCGCGTCATATATGTTTTCTTCAATGCGACGCACGAACTCGGTCATATCGACCTGTTCGCAGCGCATCCCCAAGTATCTTTCAAAGAAATCGGGATTCACGATCGATCCCGCGATGCCCATGGATACGCTGCCGCACGAAAGGTAGCTCTTCCCTTTCATGCTACCCACGGCCACGGCCGCGCGCGCAAACCGCAGTATCTTGCTCTTCACGTCTTCCGGTATGTCCCGGCAGCCCATGTCCTGCACGTCTCGCCCGTATATGCCGAAAGCGGGCAGCCCTTTTTGCGTATACCCCGCGAGCGCCGCGGCGAGGTATACCGCGCCCGGCCTTTCCGTGCCGTTGAACCCCCATACGGCTTTGGGAATCGCCGGGTCCATATCGAGCGTTTCGCTGCCGTACGCCCAGCAGGGTGTTACGGACAGCGACGCGCATACGCCCGCGCGCGCAAACTTCTCGGCGCAATTTGCCGCCTCGCGCACGCCGCCGATCGTTGTGTCGGCGATCACGCATTCCACCGGATTGCCATACCGGTCTTTGATCGTTCCCGATATCAAAGCCGCAGCCGACTGCGCCATACCCATCGTTTGCACTTCAAGGCTTTCGCGTACGCCCAGCTTACCTTCTCTTCCGTCTATGATCGGGCGAATACCGATTTTAAACATATTATCACCTCGTTTATCAAATTGCAACTTATCGTTATCTGTACGTTTTGATCACGTCTTTAACGCGTTCTTTTATCAGCATCTGCGCTGTTACCTTGTCTGCCGCTGTCATTATTCTTTCCTTCTGTTCGGGAAAATACTGCGACAACAGCCCAAACGGAAGGTCTGTATCATTGATGTTTGTAATGAGACGCGCGATGGACGCGCGTATGCCCTCGTCGTCAAGATAATACCGGCACCGGTCGGACAGGCTGAAACGCCGCGCGTACGCCTTCTCCTGCGGGCTGCCATGATAGTACTTCTTCCAGTGCCTGTCGTCAACCATCAATTTCGCTTCGAGTGTATCGCGGAAATACGAATATCCGCCTTCGGGTGAAAACGGGTATAACACGCGCTCCATATCCTCTAGCGCGAACAGCGCTTCGCGCAGCGCGAATGTGAGCGCAGGCCCCACCTTGAGTATCGCGATACCGTCGCGGCGCATCAAATCGAGCACGGCTTTGGGTTGATAGTCCGTGGAGTGCCCCTCCAACACGACACCTTCCATGCGCTTTGCGTATTCGGTCAGCTCAGCGGCTTTCCCGGGATTATATTTGATGATCGTGTTATCGGCAAACTCTACGCCCGGCTGTACCACGACCGCGATCACGCGGCTCCATGCTTCCTGCAGCCCGGCGCTTATAAACGCCTCTTTAAACGCGTCCAGCGTCGATTGCAGGTCTTCCGGCTTTGTGAGAGAAACGGAATCCTCGTTTTCTGTCGCGCCGCCCGGCACCGGCACCTCGCTTCCGATCACGTAAACGGGTTTTGATTCGCCCGCGGCGGCTTCAGCTGCCGCGCATAAACGCGCCGCGCGCCGCGCGATAACACTATCGGGGAGACGAACGTCCTTCGAGTCATCGGCGACGCGCATGCTCGTATCCAAATGGATTTTGGTAAATCCCGCCGAAACGTACTGAGACACCAGCGTTTCGGCTTTTGCCATCGCGTCTTTTTCTGTATCGCTTTGCCATGTCAGCGGCCCCAAATGGTCTCCGCCGAGTATCAGCGAATTTTCATCAAGGCCAACCTTTTTAGCAATGCCCCTCGCAAATGCCATGAAATCCGCGGGGCGCATACCAGTATACCCTCCAAACTGGTTCACCTGATTGGCAGTCGCCTCAACAAGCACCATCAGCCCGTTTTCTTTCCCGTCCTCCATCGCTGCTTCCAGTACAAACTCGTTGGCGCTGCATATGGAACAAATCGCGCCGTCTCTGCCGGATTTCTGTGCCTTGATCAAACTGTCAAAATATATTGCCGTATTCATTTTTATCCCTTACTTCGTTATCGTTCCGTCCAAGTCCCAAAGGTCTTCCCAGCTCTTGGCGCCCGGCCACAAAAATACCTGCCCTTTGATGAGGCGGCAGTTGCTGTCCACGCTCTTGATCGCTTCCATCTCCGCCCCGGTCAGCGGGTCTTCCGTCACGCACTTTAAGTTGCTTATGTACTCGTTTTCGTACACCGAGAACGGTATGGGCGTGCCTCCGCGCTGCGCCGCCCACTTTATGCAGATCACCGCCGGGTGCACGCCGTGCGCCTTGGCGATCTCCACCACCTTGGGTATCGCTATATCCACCACATCGTCGGGCGTCTTGTCCCTGTCCGGCCGCGTGGGCGAGCCGATCGGGCAAAAGCCGATGGGCTGTATGCCGCGCGACACGATGTAGTCGAACAGCTCCGGCTGCTGGAAGCTCGGGTGCAGCTCCATCTCGATCACGGCGGGCTTGATGCGGCAAAGCGGCAGCACCGCCTCCAGCTTGGGTATCGTCATGCTCGACATGCCGATGGTTTTAGCGAGCCCCATATCCACGAGCCGCTCGCACTGCCGCCATGTGGCCATGAACCGCTCCGCCGAGAACGGCTTGGATTCCGGGTTGCGCGCGTCGCCGTCGCACCCCGGCGCGTGGTAGTTTGCAAACGGCCAGTGCACGAAGAACGCGTCGATATAGTCCAAGTGCAGGTCTTTGAGCGTCTTGGCCATTGATATCAGCACGTCGCCGCGCCCGTGCATGTTGTTCCATACCTTGGACGTAATGAACAACTCCTCGCGCTTCACGATGCCGCAGTCGAATGCCTCCTGAAACACTTCGCCGATCATATCCTCGTTGCCGTACACGGCGGCGCAGTCGAACATACGGTATCCGGCTTTGATCGCCCCCGCCACCGCCGCCGATATCTGCTGCGGCGTAAACCGGTCCGAGCCGAACGTGCCCATGCCGATGCAGGGCATCTTCCCGCCGTCATATAGCACCCGTTGCGGAACCTTCTTCGGGTCGATGAATTCCATATTGATTACCTCCGTTATTTAAAATTAATTGTTAATCAGCAATATCTTTCCTTTTACCGCACCCGGCGTTTTAAACATCTGAAACGCCTCCTGCGCCTTTGCCATCGGCATACGGCTTCCGATCAGCCCTTCGTCAAACTTCAGCCTGCCCGAAGCGTAGTAATCTGCCGTCATCGTCCATTCCCTTCCCGGGAAAGGAGCGCTGTAGCTCATCCAGGAGCCTGTCATCCGAAATTCCTTTCGGTTCAGGTTCTCCCACTCCGCAGGGGTGAACGACAGTTCTGTATGC